>JBPYEE010000590.1:0-14074 GCA_051985095.1 Vicinamibacterales bacterium
TCTCCTTGAGCGTGTCGAACGAGGCCTGCGCGCCGTAGGTCAGGCTGCGCTGCGTGCGCAGCACCTGGTGCAGACGGTTGCTTCCCTCGCCGCCGAGAATCCGGATGGCGAGGTTCAGCGCCATGTAGTCGGGGTTGGTGCGCGCCACGCCGAGGTGGCCCACACGCACTTCGGTCTGCACCGCGTCAGGCTTGTCGACGACCACCACGCGCCGAGTGGGAGCGGGCGGCTCGTTGAAGTTGTTGGCGGGAACCTCCTTCCGTTCCCAGTCGCCGAAGACTTTCTTCGCCGTCGCAAACGCCTCCTCGGCGGTCACGTCGCCGACAACGGCAAGGATCGCGTTGTTCGGCACGAACTGCTGGGCGTGAAACGCGATCAGGTCGTCGCGGGTGATCGTCGGCAGCGTGTCGGGCGTGCCGCTGTCAGGCATGCCGTAGGGATGGAACCCGTACACGAGGCGATCGAATACCGAGTTTGCCACCCACTCGGGATCCTGCATGTTGACCTGGAGGCCGGACAGGGTCTGCTGGCGCTGCCGTTCGATTTCGGGCTGCGCAAACGCCGGATGGCGTGCCATGTCCGACAACATCCGCATGCCGGTCTCGAAGCTGTCCTTCATCACCACCAGGTTGACAAAGGTGAGGTCGCTGCCGGCGCCCGCGCTCATGTCGCCGCCGATGAAATCGATGTCGTCGTTGAGCTGCTCCGCCGTCTTCGCGTTCGCGCCGCCGGTCCCCTGATCGAGCAACGACGCGAGCAGCCGCGCCAGGCCCAGCTTGCGCGGCGGATCGGATGCCGTGCCCACGCGCACGAGCAGCCGCATCGTCACCGACGGTTGCGCGTGATGCAGCACGGCGACCACCTGCAGCCCGTTGGGGAGGGTCTGCAGCTCGTAGGGCGGAAACTTGATGTCGCGCGCCGCCAGCGGACGCGGCACCGTTTCACGCGGCCACTCGAGCTGCTGGGCGGAGACGGTGGCGGCGCAGGCCGCCACCATGAGCACGGCACAGGCGCGCCTCACTGCTCCGCCGCCTTGCCCGACGGGACGACCGTCAACACGAGCCGGTTCTCAGGCCGGAAGTAGGTCGTCGCCACGCGCTGCACGTCGGCGATCGTGATGCGCTGGAAGATGTCGAACTCCCCGTCCGCGGTCCGGATGTCGTTATGGATGACGACGGCATGCGCCAGCTGCATCGCCTTCTGCTGGTCCGACTCGCGGCCGAGGATGTAGTCGCGCGCGAACTGGTTCTTGGCGCGTTGCAGCTCGTGGTCGGTGATCGGCTCGGTTTTCAGCCGCTCGATTTCGGCAATCAACGCGGTCGTGACCTCGTCGGTCGTGTGGCCGGGCTGCACGATCGCAACGGCGTAGAACAGATTCGGATCCTCGATCAGGTTCGCGGTCCCGTACGCGGCGACCGCCATCTGCTGCTCGTACACCAGCTTCTTGTAAATCCGCGAGCTCTGGCCGTCCGACAACACCTTGTCGACGATATGAAGCGGGTAGGAATCCGGGTTGCCGTCCTTCGTGATGTGGTACGCGACGACGACGGCTGGCAGCGGGACGGCGACCTGCACGGTGGCCCGTTTCTCTTTGGTCTGTGGCGGCTCCTGCGGAATGTCGCGCGGCACCTGGCGGGCGGCCTTCGGCACGCGGCCCAGGTACTGATTGACGAGCTGGATCGCCTGGCTCGCGTCGAAGTCGCCGACGAGCACGATCGTGGCATTCGCCGGCACGTAATAGGTGTGATAAAAGTCCTCGACGTCCTCGACGGTTGCCGCTTCGAGATCCTCCATGCTGCCGATCGTCGGGTGCCGGTACGGGTGAACCGAGAAGGCCTGTTCGTAGATGATTTCGTTGAGCCGCCCGTACGGCTGGTTGTCGACACGCATCCGCCGCTCTTCCTTGACGACTTCGCGCTCGCCGGTGAAGGTCTCCTTGTCGATTCGCAGCGTCGCCATCCGATCGGCTTCGAGCCACAGAATCATCGGCAGGTACTGCGCCGGCACTGTCTCCCAGAAGACGGTTTCATCGTCGGTCGTATAGGCGTTGCTCTGCCCGCCGACCGACGAAATCATCGAGGTGTGCGCCTCGGGCTGGACGTTGCGCGACCCCTTGAACATCAGATGTTCGAAGAGGTGCGCGAAACCGGTGCGACCCGGCCGCTCGTTTTTCGACCCCACGTGATACCAGAGTTGCAGGTGCACGATGGGGGTCGAGTGGTCTTCTTCGAGAACGACGGTGAGGCCGTTCGGCAGCGTCATCATTTGGTACTGCAGCGGGTTCGGCCTGGCGGCGGCCATGACGGAAGCGGTCGCCGCAACCAGTACCAGCAGCAGGACCGGGATCCGGACTTTCATAGTTCGATTATCTACTGAGTAGGCGGATGCCCGCGAGCCCCCACTGTTGGGCACCGAGGATGGTCGGATAGGCATCGATGCGCTGTTCCGCTCCGGCGTAGACCTCGAGGATGGCGCCGCGGCCCGTGATGCGCACGCCGGCCTCGGCCAGGCCGCCAAACTGCGTGCCGCGATTGTTCACCGTCTCCGCGACGCCGACCAGCTGGCCCTGCGTCTGCACGAACCAGCTGACATGCGGCGACAGCGGCCGACGGATCGTGGCGTCGAATCCGCCCCCCCACCGATAGTCGACGAAAGAATGCTGAACGACGGCTCCGCCCTCGACGTCCACATCCACGGTGGTGTCGCCGAATGCGGCATGCCGCAGGAGCCGGGCGCCGAGCAGGTTCCACGCGATCGGAAACGACTTGGGCCGATCGCTCAGGTGCCGGGACACGTGATGAAAGATGCCTTCGATTTCCGTGTCACTGCCGAGCCGCACCGACGCGTAGCCTTCGAGGGTGTAGTCGCCCTGGTTCGGATCGAACAACCGCAGCTCGTCGCCGAGAATCGCCTCGTAGTCGATGCGCGCGCCGAGGCGGCCGACCCCGTAGTCGATGACATCGGCGGTGCCGCCGAAATGGGCGTCCCACGAAAACTTCGGGTCGTCGTCCGCCAACGCCGACGCCGAGAGCCAGAACTGCGAATGCGTCAGAAACCCGGGCCCTTCCGAGGGTTGAACCGTTGGCTGTGGGATCTGGGCTGCGGCAGGTGCGGCGATGAGCAGGCACAAACACAGGGTGGCTCTACCGATTCGCAAGCTTCTCCTCGAGTTCGGCGATGCGTTGCTCGAGCGCTTCAACGCGTCGTTTGAGTGTCGGCAACTGGCGGAAGATCACCGACGCCTTCCGCCAGTTCGCATGATCCATCGCGGGATGGCCGGTCACGAAGCCGCCGGCATCGACCGATTGCAGGACGGCGCTCTTGGCCCCGATTCGGGCTCCCCGGCCGATCCGGATGTGCCCGGTGACGCCGCTCTGGCCGGCCATCATCACGTCGTCTTCGACGACCGTGCTGCCCGCGATGCCGACTTGCGCCGCCAGCAGCACGCGTTTGCCAATCGCGACGCCGTGCGCGATGTGAACCAGATTGTCGATTTTCGTCCCGGCGCCGATCCGCGTCTCGCCGACTGCCGGGCGATCAATCGTCGTGTTGGACCCGATTTCGACGTCATCCTCGATGACGATGTTCGCCTGCTGCGGAATCTTGAGGTGCGTGCCGTCGGTGTCGGTCGCGAACCCGAAGCCGTCGCTGCCGACCACGACGCCGCTCTGGAGGATGACGCGATGGCCGAGCGTCACCCGATCGCGGATCGCGCACTGCGAGTGGATGATGCAATCCTCGCCGATGCGCGCATCGGCGCCAACCACGACGTTGGGGTACACGATCGTGCGGGCGCCGATCGAGACGCGCGGCCCGATGGTCACAAACGGACCGATCGACGCATCGACCGCGATGATCGCATCCGCGGCCACGGCGCTCAGCCGATCAACGCCTCGTGCCGGCGGGGCGGCCCCCGCAAAGAGCGTCAGCGCCCGCGCAAATGCGGTGTACGGGTTGGAACAGCGCAGGATCGCGCAGCCAGCCGGGGCCGACTGCGCCACTTCGCGCCCCAGAATCACGGCTGAGGCGCGGGTCGCCGGGAGATAGTCGAGGTATCGGGGATTTGAGACAAATGTCAGGTCGCCGGGCTGAGCGTCCTGGACACCCGCCACACGTGCGATCTCGACCGACGGGTCTCCGTCGATCGCACACCCCAGCTGGTCAGCGATCTCCTGAAGCTTCAAGGGATTCGAGGATATCCTAGCATCCTCAAATCCCCAGGCGCGGCTACACCCGGGTTCTGCGGCTCACGAAATTGATGATGGCCACCACCACTGCGATCAGCAGCAAGAGGTGGATCGCGCCGGTCGCGACATGGAACGCGAGCCCAAGCACCCAGAAGATGAGCAGCAATACGATCAAGGTCCAGAGCATGGCGCCTCCTGATCTGGACGAAACCGCAAGCGTCATGCCACCCGGTGCGGTCAGACGCCGGCGCGCGCCTGCTGCCGGGCTCGACAGATCGACCGGGCTCGACGGGCGTCTCACCGCGAGCCACCACCAGGCTTCTTGATCTTCTGGACGGCACGCGGCGGGCGCGCCGTGACATCAGGCCGTCCGGCCAGTTCCCAGGCGCCGATGATCAGACCCGCGGTCGCGGCGATCGAGTCGCCGATCCGCTGCTCGAGAATCGGTTTGACTCGTGTCAGGAACTTGTCGAAGTAATCGTCGTCGTACTCGTCCTTGCCGGCGGCGGCGGCCCTGTCGGCGGCAAGAACCGGGTCGACCAGCTTGTAGCTCGCCAGCAGGACATCGAACGCGACGTCACGCGGGTTCGTAATCGGCGTCACGGGCGGCGGATTGATCGTCAGCCGCTGCTCATACCGTTCGAAGAGCGCCGACTCAAAGCGCGCATGCACCCCATTCTGGCCGGTGGATTGGCCGTCGTAGTTCTCGGTCGCATGCAGAGGCTGGTGGGCATCCTGAAGGTAGTGGGACGCCACCGCGGCAAAGATGACGATGTCGCCGGTGGCGAAGGCGGCGCCCCGTCCCGCTCCCTCGAACGCGCGGCGCAGGTTGCCGAACTCTTCGGCCTCACGCCACGGCAGCACGCCGTGTCTGCGCAGCGTCGCAATCCCGAATTTCTGCACCGCGGCGCCGTATTCGCGGGGCAGCGCGGTAAAGGGATAAGGGCCGTATTCCTTCACGCCGAAATCGACGAAGTGATTCGGCTCTTCGTCCCATCCGACCGTCCGCCACAGGTCGGGATCGACGACGCGCAGAACGACCTCCTCGCGATGTTGATCGAACAGCGGCTTGATCGCCGGCGGCAGCAGGTCGATCGCGCGGCGCATGATGTAGTGGTGCGCGGCGGCGCCCCACGCATACGCCGGCGACGGCGCCGTGAGCGCCGTCGACAGGGCCACGGCCGCCGTGAATCTCTTTCGCATGTTGGTATATTAATTTGATTGGACAACCTCACTCATACGCTGTTCGCGGTCACCCTCGGCCGCACGCCACTCGGCCGCGCCGGCCGCGGGACCACGGCGGCACTCATCCTCGCCAGCAACGCGCCGGACGTCGACTTTTTCTCGGTGCTCGGCGGCGGCACCCCAGCCTACATGCGCTGGCATCGCGGCCCGACGCATGGTCCGCTCGGCGTCGTTGGTCTCGGCGCATTGAGCGCCGGCCTGGTGTGGCTCGGACGCAAATGGCTCGACGCGCGCCGGGCCGAACCGGCGGCGGCGGAGAGCACTCGCGGCGGGGACGCCTCGTTCGCGATGCTCCTGGTCATCTCAATGCTCGCGATCGCGCTGCATATCCTGATGGATTTGCCAACGTCGTACGGGACGCGTCTGTTCAGTCCGTTTGATTGGCACTGGTATGCGTTCGACTGGATGCCGATCATCGACATCTACCTGCTCATGGCGCTCGCCGCCGGCCTGGTGTTCGGCCACCGATCCGCGGAGGCGAAACGCCGCAACGCCGCCATCGTGCTGGCCCTCATGGCGGCCAATTACGGCGTGCGCGCCGTCTCCCACCAACGAGCGCTGGCGCTCGCACCACGGCTCTTCGGTCCGACGCTGCCGGCGCGCTGTCCGAACGCGCCCGAGACAACTTCGATGATCGATTGGTGGCCGCGCGACAGGAGCGACGGACCGCCCGCCTCTCCAGCTGGCGGCGCCCGCCGGTGCCTGGTTGAACTTGGTGCGCTGCCCACGTTTCTCTCGCCGTTCGACTGGCGCATCGTCGCCCACCTGTCGAACGCGTACGAGATTCACGACGTCCAAATCCTCGACAGCCGCTTTCGCGAGCCGCCCTCGGCGAACGAAGTGTTCTGGCGCCAGTCGATCCGCTATCCGAACATCTGGACGCCGGCCGTCAGACAGGCAGCGGTGACACCGCTTGCGCAGATCTTCCTCGGGTTTTCGCGGTTTCCCGCCGCGCGCGCGATCACCGACGCGCAGGGAGTGTCGACGGTCCGCTTCAGCGACATGCGCTTTGCGGCGGGGCTGGTGGCGCTCGAGCAGCCCGTACGCCGCGCGACGCCATTCAGCCTCCTGGTGCGCCTCGACCAGTCTGGATCGGTCATCGAACAGTCGCTCTCCCGCTGATGCCGCGGCTCGGTGCGCATATGTCGGTGGCCGGCGGCCTGCCTCGCGCGGTCGACCGGGCGATCGCGCATCGGTGCGAGGCGCTGCAGATCTTCGCGAAAAACGCCAGTCAGTGGAAAGGCCGCGAGCTGCCGCGCGAGGAAATTCGCGATTTCCGGGCGCGGGTCGCCGCCTCCGGCATCACGCCGGTCGTTTCACACGCCAGCTACCTGATCAATCTCGCGAGCGCCGATCGGTCGCTGCGCCGGCAGTCGCTCGACGCGATGGGCGACGAACTCGATCGCGCCGAGGCGCTGGGCCTGCTCGGGGTAGTGCTCCATCCGGGCTGTTACACCGCCGGAACCGAAGCGGATGGACTCGAGCTCATCGCCGAGGGACTCTCCCGGCTGCTCCGCGAGCGGCGCCGCGGGGCCACGATGGTGCTGCTCGAACAGACGGCCGGCCAGGGCACCTCGCTTGGATCCACGTTCGAGCAGCTGGCGTCGATCATCGGCAAGATGGGCGATCATCCACGTGTCGGTGTGTGCCTCGACACGTGCCATCTGATTGCGGCCGGATACGATCTGGGATCGGAGGACGGGTACACTGCGACGTTCGCGCAGTTCGAACGGCTCGTCGGCTTCGACCGCCTGAAAGCCTTTCACCTGAACGATTCCAAACGTCCCCTGGGCAGCCACGTCGATCGCCACGAACACATCGGTCGGGGTTTCGTCGGTCTCGCCGCGTTCCGGCGGTTGGTCAACGACCCGCGATTTCGGGCGCTGCCGATGCTGCTCGAAACGCCGAAAACCGAAGGGCGCTCGCCGTCGGTGATCCAGGTCGATCCCCTCGACCGCCGAAATCTGAGCGTCGTACGGCGTTTGATCGCGGCACCATCCCCCGGGTTGTCCGCATCACGGAGCCGGTCGCGAGGTTGAGACCGGTGCCGCGCTCCGGTCTTCGCCGAAGACTTCTGCGTCGAATCGCCACAGCCGGGCACCCAGCGTCCACGCGTCGCGCGGCAGCCCCGCCTTCCGGCACGTCTGCGCGAGGAAGGTCGCGGCGTCCCATCGCCATTCGGTGGCGACCTGCGGGAGCAGCAGTCCGCGGTTCCATCCCTGCTCCACCAGGAGTCCGTGGCGTCCCACGTCGACGTCGGCGGCGCTCTGGATCGGTTCGAGGGGGCCAAGCAGCGAGATCTCGATGTCGATGTCGGGCAGTTCCGAGGCGGAGACGGCCGGAAATCGCGGATCGCTGCTGCAGGCGGCCACCGCGCAGCGTGGAATGACGTAGCCGAGCGGTTCGCTCGCTTCGACGTGGCCGATGCAGCCGCGGAGATCGCCGCGATTGTGAATGGTGACGAAGGCGCCGCCGCACCGCCTCAGCACGCCGGTCAGGTCGGGCAGCGCGGGCGCGGCGGCGGCGATGTGGGCCGCGACCGCGTCGCGCGCGACCCGCAGCAGGAGCGCGCGGTCCTCAGGCGCCGTCATGGGTGAAATTGCCGATGGCAGCGGCCATGTAGCCGACGACGGCTGATTTGTCGCCGGAGACGTCTCCGGAGTCGCCGTAGTGGAGCACGACGGCCTGGCGTGCGCCGAGCAGGCGGGCCGCGCGCATCACCGCGACCGCCGGTCCGCCGCCGCACGCGTGATCGGGACGGGCCGTCAGCGCCGCCTGTAAGGCGTCGGCGTCGAACTGCGACACGCAATCGAGGACGACGCGGTCGAGCGTCGCCGCCGTCGAGGCGTCGTGGTAATGCGACAGGTCGGTGCTGGCAATCACGAGGGCCTTGCGGCCGCGCAGCACTTCGGCGAGCGCGTCGCCGAGCGCCCGCGCGGTCTCTTCGGTCTGGTAGCCCACCACGAGCGGCACGATCTTCGTCGTCGGCGCGAGGCGTTGCAGAAACGGCAGCTGCATCTCCAGCGAGTGCTCGCGCTCGTGGGCGGCGGGGTATTCGCGGACGATCGGCGTGTGGCGCATCAGCGCCCGGGCGCACGCTTCGTCGACCGCCGCGAGGCCGAACGGCGTTTGGTAGCCGCCCTGCGGGTGGATGGCGACGCCGTCAAACGGGATGAAATGCGACGGCCCGACGAGGACGGCCACCTCGAAGGTTCGATCGCGCAGCATCCGATAGGCGTAGGCCGCCACCGGTCCCGAGTACACCAGTCCGGCGTGTGGGGCAATCAACGCGACGAGATCGCCGTGCAGGTCCCGGGTCGCAGCGGCCAGGTGGGCATCGACGCGCGCGGCGAGCGTCCGGGCGTCGCCCGGATACCACGTGCCCGCGACGGCCGCTTTTCTGACGCTCCCGGGCATGGCTTGCTGGCTCAAGACTGTCGCACGGCGCTGCCCCTGGAAATGGGCGGAAGAAGGGGCATGTTAGCATCTGCCATGGTCCTCGAGCTGACGCGCGATGACGTCGCCGCAATCGCCGCGCTCGCGAACCTGGACCTGTCGCCCGACGAGCTGGATCTGTTCACGAGGCAGCTGGGCGAGGTGCTGGCGGCCGCGGCGGAGCTGCGCCAGATCGATACGGCCGGTGTCCCACCGACGGCCGCGCCGGTCGCCGGCGCCGTCGAGCGGGCCGACATCCGGCAGGCGTGCCTCAATCGCGACGTGGCGCTGGAGAGCGCGCCTGACCCGGCGCCCGAAGCCGGGTTCTTCAGAGTGCCGCGGGTCATTGGATGACGCGGACCGCGGTCGATACCTGCCGGGACGCCCTCCACCGTGCTGACCTCGCCACGCGATCGCTGAACGCGTTCACCACGATCGCGCGCGACCGCGCCCTCGCGCAGGCCGCGCTCATCGACCGCGACCCGGATCGGTGGCGCGACGCACCACTGGCCGGCGTCCCGATCGCCATCAAGGACAACATCTGCACGGCCGGCCTGCGGACGACCGCCGCGTCGCACATGCTCGCGAGCTACGTCCCGCCCTACGATGCCACCGTCGTGGCGCGGCTCGAAGCGGCCGGCGCCGTCATCATCGGCAAGACCAACTGCGACGAGTTCGCCATGGGGTCGTCGAACGAGAACTCCGCGTTCGGCCCGGTCCGCAACCCCTGGGATCTGGAGCGGGTGCCTGGCGGCACGAGCGGCGGATCGGCAGCGGCGGTCGCGGCCGGCGTGGTTCCGATTGCGCTCGGGTCCGATACGGGCGGGTCAATCCGTCAGCCCTCGGCCCTGTGCGGCGTGGTCGGACTGAAGCCGACGTACGGCCGTGTGTCGCGCTATGGCCTCATCGCACACGCCTCGTCGCTCGATCAGATTGGTCCGATCGCGCGGCGTGTCGGTGACGCCGCGCGGACCCTGACGGTGATTGCCGGCAGCGATCCGGCCGATGCCACGACCGCCACCGACCCGGTACCCGATTTCGCGGCGGCGCTGACGGGCGAGGCGCGTCGCGCGCGGATCGGCGTTCCGCGCCGGTTGCTGGACCAGGGAGTCGACCCCGAGGTCGCGCACGCGTTCTTCGGCGCGCTCGCCGTCCTGGAGGCGCGCGGCGCCACACTCGTTGACGTCGAATTGCCGCACGCCCGCTACGCCATCGCGACCTATTACCTCGTCGCGACGGCGGAAGCCAGCTCCAATCTCGCCCGCTATGACGGCGTGCGATACGGCTTTCGCGCAGCGGCAGGCTCGCTGCAGGCGATGTATACGCACACGCGCGCGCGGGGATTCGGGCCGGAGGTGAAGCGGCGCATCATGCTCGGCACCTACGCCCTGAGCGCCGGCTACTACGACGCCTACTACCTCAAGGCGCAGCAGGTCCGGACGCTGATTCTGCGAGATTACGAAGCGGCGTTCGACGCCCCGGCCGCCGTCGACGCGGTGGCGATGCCGACGAGCCCGGTGCCCGCCTTCCGGATCGGGGAACGGGTCGCCGACCCGCTGCAGATGTACCTCGCCGACGTGTTCACGGTCAGCGCGAACCTGGCCGGGCTTCCGGCGATCAGCGTCCCGTGCGGGTTCACGGCGGCGAAGCTGCCGGTTGGCCTGCAGCTGATGGGGCGACGGTTCGACGAATCGACGCTCCTCCGTCTGGGCGACGCGTACGAACGTGACACCGCATGGTGGACGCACCAGCCGCCGCCGACGAGCGCGTAGCGCCGGCCGAATGGACGTCCTACAGCGACGACCAGCTGCTGGCCGTGCGCATGTGCGACCTCGGCGTCGCGATTGCCGGCACCGATCTCGAGCAGCGGATCGCGCAAATCGGCGCGGAGCTCGAGGCACGCGGGCTCGAGTTCCGGCCGCATTTCTGGCTGTCGGACGAATGGTTCACGCCCGACGGCGTGCCGGGCGTCGCCATCCCGTTCTATCTGGCGCACCCGCGGCTGGCGCGCCTCGAGCTGGCGCAGATGCTCGAAGTCGAAGGCGGTGAGCCGGCCTCATGTCTCCGGATTCTGCGGCACGAAGTCGGCCACGCCATCGACAACGCCTATCGGCTCCGGCGCCGCCCCACGCGGCGTCGCCTGTTCGGGAGTCCGGCCATCGAATATCCCGAGTACTACACGCCGAAGCCGTACAGCAAGAGCTTCGTTCTGCACCTTGACCACTGGTACGCCCAGAGCCATCCGGACGAAGACTTCGCCGAGACGTTTGCGGTGTGGCTCGATCCCGCCTCGATATGGGCGACGCGCTACGCCGGCTGGCCTGTGCAGCGCAAGCTCGAATACGTGGACCGGCTGATGCGGACCCTCGCCCGCCTCCGGCCGCCGGTCGCGTCAAAACGGCAGGTCGATCCGGTGTCGCGGCTCCGAAAAACGCTCGGGGAACATTACGCGAAGAAGCGCGAGCACTACGGCCTCGACCATCCCGACTTCTACGAAAGCGACCTGCGCAATCTGTTTTCCGACGCGCCGCAGTACGCCAAGCATCCGTCGGCGGCGCGGTTCCTGCGCGGCATCCGCCGCGACGTGCGCGGCCGCGTCGCGAGCTTCACCGACAGCTACCAGTACACGATCGACCAGCTTCTGGAGAAGATCATCGTGCGGTGCCGTGAACTGAACCTGCGCCTCACCGAATCAGAAGAAGAATCGAAAGCCGATTTCATGGTGTTTCTCACCGTCCAGACGATGAACTACCTCCACAGCGGCCGGCATCGGGTGGCGCTGTGAGCACGAAACTGCGTATCGTGGCGCTCGTGCATCGTCACCTGGTGCCGCCCGAGACGATCGAGGAGGGGACCGACATCACCGCGGCGCCGTGGCGGACCGAATACGACGTGATTTCGACGCTGACCGGGATGGGCCATGAAGTCCGCGTGCTCGGCGTCCATGACGACCTCAGCCTCATCCGGCGGCTGCGCGAGGAGTGGAAGCCGCATATCGCGTTCAACCTCCTCGAGGGATTCGACGACATCACGATCTTCGATCAGAACGTTGTGTCGCACCTCGAGCTGCTGAAGCAGTCCTACACGGGATGCAATCCGCGCGGCCTGCTGCTGGCCCGCGACAAATCGCTGTCGAAGAAGCTGCTGGCGTATCACCGGATCGCGGTGCCCGAATTCGAGGTCTTTCGGATCGGCCGGCCGATCCGCCGTCACAAGCGGCTCAACTTCCCGCTCATGGTCAAGTCGCTGACGCAGGAGGCCTCGATCGGCATCTCGCAGGCGTCGGTGGTCGACGGCGACGAGAAGCTGAAGGAGCGTGTGACCTTCATCCACGAGAGCATCGGCACGGCGGCGATCGTCGAGCAGTACATCGAGGGGCGAGAGATCTACGTGGGCGTCATGGGCAATCAGGCGCTGCAGGCGCTGCCGGTGTGGGAGCTCTTCTTCACGAACATGCCGGAGGGTTCGCGGCGGATCGCGACCGATCGCGTGAAGTGGAGCGTGAAGTACCAGAAGAAATACGGCATCGACAGCGGCCCGGCGCGGGATCTCCCCGACAGCAAGGCCGAAGAGCTGCAGCATCTCTGCAAGCGGGCGTATCGGGCGCTCGAACTGAGCGGCTACGCGCGCATCGACCTGCGACTGGACGAGGCGGGCAATGCGTGGGTGCTCGAAGCGAACCCCAATCCGCAGATTGCCAGGGGAGAGGACTTCGCGGCGTCTGCAGAACGCGTCGGCTTGAACTACGAGGCCGTGCTGCAGCGGATCATCAACCTCGGACTACGGTGGCAGCCCGAGAGTTTCGCGTAGCCGCCCAGACGATCGCGGCGACCAGCAGCAACGGCGCCAGCGGCAGCAGGACCGCCGCGGCAAAGGCGACGGCCAGGGCGACGCAGACCGCCAGCGTGACGATCAGCACCATCGGGAGCATCAACAGCCCGAAGAGCGTCCGGATGAGGACCCGCAACAGCAGGAACGGCAGCGCCAGCAGCGCGAGCGGCACGCTGAGCAGGGCGAACGGCAAGCCGAGCAGGCAAAGCATACCTACTCTGACGAGGGTTCCCTCTTCGGGGTTCAGATCGGAGACTTGAGCACGGCCCCTTTGAGCTGATCGACGTGGCCGCGCGGGGTGGTGGGCGGCAAGTAGTGCATTTCCTGCCGGGTCACGGCTTCGTCCAGGCTCTTGACGACCGGCGCGTTCCCGGCGGTTCGCTTGGTCTTACTGAAGCCGACGACGACACAGAACCCGATGAAGAGCACGAGCACGAACACCGTGCTCGACGCGAGGCCCTGGAGGACGCCAACCACAATTGCCACGAGGTCGCTCATTCGGTCACCCCAACGGTCGGCTCGCCTTTCCGCTCTGGCACATTGTACGACACGAGGCCGCGTCGCACCTCTTCCATGGCCAGCCGTTCGGGCTTTTTCGGCAGATGTTCGGGCGGTTCACCGATGCGCACGCGCGCGCCCCGGCGCAGCTGCTTGGCTCGCAGCGCCGCGATGTCGACGAACAGGAACCGGCTGCCAATCGGCGGCACTGGCTCGGTCGGAATCACCGGCGGCGCGTCGACCTGCGAATCGGCCTGCTGGATGACTTCGTCCATGTCGAACATAGAACATAACATGGGACATCGCCCGCGTGCAGCCTTGCCCTTCGGGGGGAAAACTGCAGGACTGCCGCAGGGCCTGCGGTTGGCGGCGCAGTCCACGGCGGCACGGCAGGCGCCGATGCCCCGTTGCCGGAATCTCTGACCGGGGCCTCCGCCAGTAGCCGCCGCGAAGCGACTGCGCCCCGATCCCATCGACGTCGGGTGAAGCGTTGACGGCCCCGCCCTCGGCTCGACGCCACAATCCCCGCTCGGCCGTTCCGGCTCGATTTGCGGACGGGCCCGACCGGAACGTCTTCGCCGGGGCTTGACCTCGAGCGGTGGTCGGCTGCTCGGCGCCCTGACGCGTTCGACGAAGGTGCGATCAAGGGAGGCCTCGTGAATTGCGAGCGCGTCCGGACGGGGTGATGGCGGGGGGCTGAATGCCGGTTGGGGGGAGGGCGGCACGGGGTGTCCGTCCCGCCCTCGCGTCTATCGTTACGCGGCGACGTCGACCTTGATCGACCGCGGCTTGGCTTCCTCCCGCAGCGGGAGCTTGACGGTGAGGACGCCGCTTTTGTACTCGGCCGAGACCTTGTTGGGGTCGACCGTCTGCGGCAG
>JBPYEE010000591.1:0-9865 GCA_051985095.1 Vicinamibacterales bacterium
CGCCCGTTCGCTGTTCCGGATCAGGTTGAGAAGCACCTGCAGCAGTCGATGGCGATCGGCCCACACGCGGGGGAGACCGGATGGAATCTCCCAGTGCAGCTCAATCCCGGCCTCCTCGCAGAGGGGATCGAGCACCAGGCGCAGGTCGCTGAAGACCTCCGTGAGGTCGGTTTCGATCGCCTCGGAATCCTTGGCGGTCTGCCTGAGTGCGGTTGTCGCGATCCGCGTCAGTGTCGCGATCAGGGCGCCGAGCGCGTCCACATCCGGGTTCCCTACGAAGCGGCCGCTTCGAACGAGCGTCTCGTGGTTGATCGCCATCGCGCTGCTGACGTTGCGGACCTCGTGAAACATCGCCCCGATCAGGATGCGAGACCCCGCCAGCAATTGATCGAGCCCGGCAAGTTCGCGTTCTCGCAGCGCTTCAGAGACGTCGATGATGACGGCGGCGACGCGCGGGCCGAGCGCGGTCCCGTACCGCGAAAAGAACACATCGGCCAGGAAGGCGTCGCCGGTGGCGCGGTAGCCACGGCACTGCATCGCCGAATGCACCGTTCGGTTCTTCTCGGTCCGGGAGTGGACCAATCCCAGCGCGGGCATGTATTGATGAATGCTCGTACGCGGCAACGTGCCAGATGGGGCGCGAAACAGCCGATGGGCGGCTGCGTTTGCAAGCTGAATCTCGCCCTCATCGGTCATGGTGAGAATGGCCGCTGGGCTGGTCTCCACGAGAAACTCGAACTGTTCCTCCGCCTCGACGGCCAGACGCCGGCTGCGGGTCACGGCATGCGCGAAGAAGCCGGTCCCCGCCAGAGACGTGAACACCAGAATATCGTGCGGGATCGACGCGGCAACGAACGGGTACGGATCAAAGACATCCGCCAGCAGCGTACAGACCGCGGCGACCACTGCGATTGCCCACTGCGGCCACACCGTGCCGACCAGGATCAGCGGAAATACGTAGAGGAAACCGAACGCGACGTCGAGTTCGACGCGCCAATCGATGAACGCGATTACGCCGATGATGACCGCCGCGGCGATCACCCGTCCTGCATTCGAACGCACGAGATGTTCTACCCGTCAATCTTAAGGGGGATCCCTGATCTCCCGCCCGTGTGATAGCCGAAAGATGGGCTAGGCGCCAACCAGAAGATAGCGCCTGAACGGCTATCGAACCACATCGAGGAGGTCATTCGGTGCGCGACTCCGAAGATGGAACGCCGAACCCGTTCACGGTGATTACTGCGCGGGAATCTCGGGGCGGTGCCACCATCCGCCCCCCAGCGCCTGAAACAGCGCGGCGGTATCGGCGTATCGAGTCGCTTGGGCCAATGTGAGGGTGATCAAGGCCTGTTGATACGTTTGCTCCGCGCTCAGGAGCGCGAGGTAGTTGACGTAGCCCAGTTGAAACTGGCTCCTGGCCAGGTTCAGGGTGAGTTCGGCCGCGTCCTTCGCCGCGGACGCCGCCTTCAGGCCGTCGGCATCCTGCTGGAGCGCATTCAGGGTATCCGCGACATTCTGGAATGCCGTCAACACCGCGCCGCGGTACAGTTCGCTGGATTGCGTCAACGCGGCCTGCGCCGCGCGCTCGCGATGGAGGAGCGTCCCGCCCTCGAAGATCGGCTGCGTCACCGCGGCGCCGAGCGTCCAAAAGCCCGTGCCTCCGGCGAAGATCTCGCTGAAGGCGAGCGCCATGCTGCCAATATCAGCCGTCAACGCGAAACTCGGGAGCCGGTTCGCCACGGCCACGCCAACCTGGGCGCTGGCCGCGTGTAGGTTCGCCTCGGCCTGGAGCACGTCCGGACGTTGCTCGACGAGCGTCGATGGCAGACTGAGCGGCAACTCTTGCGGCAACTGGAGGGTCGCAAGCTCGAATCGCTCGGGTATGTCCTGGCTGGCGAAGCCTCCGGCAAGGGCTGCCAGGAGGTCTCGCTGTTGAGCCAACTGTTTGAGCAGCGGCGGCAATGTCGCTGTCACCTGTGCGAGCGAGGACTCCTGCGCGGCGACGTCGAGTCGGCCCACATACCCTGCCGCGAACTGCGCACGCAAGATCCCCAGCATGCCGCTATTGATGGTGACGAGCTCCTGGGTTGCCGCAATTTGCGCGCGCAGTGACGCTTCTTGAACCGCGGCTGCGACGACATTCGAGGTGAGCGTGAGATGCGTCGCGGCAAGTGCAAATCGCGCGCTCTGGGCCTGGGCTGCCAGCGACTCCACCGTTCGACGATTCAGCCCGAAGACATCCGGCACGTATGACACGCTGACCGATGGCGTGTAGAGGGCGTAGGTGAGGTCGCCTGAGCTGGGAACAGGGGACAAGTCGGCGGATGTCCGAGCCTTGATCGCCGAGAAGCTGCCCGAAACGCTCGGATAATACGCGCCGCGTTGCGCGAAGACATTTTCGCGGGCGACCACAAGGGCCGCCTGCGCGGCCTTGAGATCGGGGTTGGCCCTGAGCGCCCGCTCGATCAAGTCACTGAGCGCCGTCGATTGAAAGAGCGTCCACCAGTCCCCTGCGATGTCGCGCCCCGCGACAAACTGCTGCGCCTCTCCGCCGATGAGGTTCGGCGTGCTGCTCGTTGTCGCAACTGGCGTGGGCGTATAACCCGTCACATCCGGCGGAGCCGGTCGCTTGAAATTGGGCCCCACCACACAACCGGTCAGAGAGACCGCCAGAAGAACTGCGACCGCTAACCGACATCCGACCCGTGACCATCTGCAATCCTTCAGATGCCCCTCCCTCACCGCCCGGCTCTTCAAGGCCTGGTGCCCGTCCGCGCGCCTTTGATCGACGCGGTATGCGCCGCCGCCCTGGCAGTTGCCGCTCCGGTGATGATTGGCGGATTGGCATTACGCGGGCGCGCGCTCGTTGGGAACTGCCCAGGAGCCCGTGGTACAGCCAAACCCAGCACGTCGGACCGTTGGGCCGGCCTTGGACGGACCCGCAATCCATCTCCTTTGATCGCCGAGGGCCGCCTGGTCACGGAGGACGACGGCATCGGAAGCCGCACGGGGCCGGGACGCCGTACGCGACCCCTGGCGGACGAACGGGCACCCGCCACGCGTGGTCGAGCCTCCGCGCGGCTCACAGCCTGGGCTTGATCCGCCCCGACGAGGGCGGCACTGGCGAAGGTGATCATCACGATCGCGAAACACGTGGTTCTCATGCGCCTGGGTTCACGAGGAGCGATTTGTCGAATGCACATGGTCATTACTCTTGGTCACTCGGTGGTTCCTGGCCATGCCCACCCATCTGCCAGAGATGGTGGGCCTGCTTCTCATGACCCGCGAGGAAGATCATCCTGAGCGCGGGGACGGCGAGCAGCAACATGACCGGCCCGACCAGCATCCCGCCGACGATCACCGTCGCGAGTGGACGCTGCACCTGGCTGCCGATTCCAGTGGAAATGGCTGCCGGGAGGAGACCAATACAGGCCGACAACGCCGTCATTAACAACGGGCGCATCCGGGTAGAGGCTGACCGGAACATGGCGTCCACCGGCGCCAGCCCGCGCTGCCGCTCGTGGTTATAGAACGTAATCATGAGGATGCCGTCCATCACCGACACCCCGAAGAGCGAGACAAACCCAATGGCCGCCGAGACACTGAACGTCAGCCCGGTGATGTAGAGCGCGAGGATGCCACCGACAATCGCGTCGGGAATGCCCGCCAGCGCGAGCAGGCTGTCGCGCAGGTTGTTGAACAGGCTGTACAGCAAGCCCGCAATCAGCACGAAGCTGATCGGCACGATGATCTCGAGACGTTTGATGGCCTCCTGGAGATCGCCAAACTCGCCCGCCCAGATCAGGCGATACCCGGGCGGCAGCTTGACGTTCTCGGCGATCTGTCGCTGTGCCTCCGCAACCGTGCTCCCCAGGTCTCGTCCGCGGACACTGAACTTCACCGGAATGAAGCGCTGGATGCCTTCGTGGTAGATCCACGCGGCACCGGTGTCGAGCGAGATCGACGCCAGCTCCTGCAGCGGAATATAGGCATTCCCGCCGGGCGTGGAATAGGAAACCTTGATGTTGCGAATTGATTCGAGGCCGTCGCGGTATTCGGGCGTGTAGCGGACGACCATCTCGAATTGACGGTCGCCTTCGAGCACCGCGCCCGCGCCAGCGCCGCCCATGGCTGCCTGGACGATCGAATTCACATCGCCGGAGTTGAGCCCGTATCGCGCCGCCTTGGCCCGGTCAACCGTGATGTTCAGGTTCGGTTGCCCCAGAACCGGGAAGATCCCGAGGTCGGTGACACCCCGAACACGGCTCATCTGGTCGCGGATCTGAGTGGCGAGCGCGGTCAGGGTCTGGAGATTCGGGCCGACGATCTTGACGGAGTTGACCCCTTTGACCCCCGAGATCCCCTCCTCGATGTTGTCCTCGATGTACTGGGAGAAGTTGAAGACGACACCCGGCAGCTCGTTGGTGAACTCCCGTTGAATCTGGTCCGTCAGCTGTTCTTTGGTCACGCCGCTCGGCCACTCGTCAAGCGGCTTGAGCGGCGCAAACAGCTCGACGTTCGAAAAGGGCGACGCATCGCTCCCGTCGTCCGGTCGGCCGTGCTGCGACAGGACGGTGACGATCTCGGGATGCCGCAGGAGAATCTCGCGCATCTTTCTCGCCGCTGCCTCCCCGTCCGCCAGCGACAGCGTAATCGGCATCGAGGCGCGAATCCAGAAATTCCCCTCCTCCAGATGAGGCAAAAACTCGCTCCCCAGCCGCGGCGCGATCAGAAACACTGTGCCCAGCGAAAACGCGAGCTCGAGGCCCACGACGAGGACGCGATGCGTGAGCGTGAAATGCAGCGCGGGTTCATACACGCGGTGCAACAGCCGGACGATAAGTGGGTCGCGCTCTTCCACATGCTTCGGGAGCAGGACGGAAGCGATGACCGGCGTGATCGTGAATGTGGCCAGCAGCGCGCCGGCGAGCGCATAGCCATAGGTGCGCGCCATGGGGCCGAAGATCTGTCCTTCGACGCCCTGCATCGTGAAGAGCGGCACGAATCCGGCGACGGTGATCATTGCCGAGAACAACACCGCGTTGTCGATTTGGAGCGCGCTGATCAGAATCAGCCGCAGCCGATCGGTCCATTTGAAGGGCGTTCCTTCCGATGCGTCGGTCGCTCGCGTCGGGTCCTGACCCCAGGCCCCTCCCGACAGACGCTGCAGGAGGCTCTGCTGTTCCTCGCCGCTTCGTTGGAAATTTCGGAAGATGTTTTCAACGAGGATCACCGCCGAGTCGACGATGATGCCAAAATCAACGGCGCCCACCGAGAGCAAGTTGGCGCTCTCGCCTCTGAGCACCAGCAGAATCGTGGCGAAGAACAGCGCGAAGGGGATGTTCAGCCCCACGATAATCGCGCTGCGGAGGCTCCCCAGGAAGATCCATTGGATGAGAAAGACCAGAATGAAACCAAAGATCAAGTTGTGGAGGACCGTGTGAGTGGTGATCGCCACGAGTGACGAGCGGTCGTAGAACGGCACGACCCGGACGCCGGGAGGCAGGCTGCCATCATGATTCAACCGATTGATGGCCTCCTCGACCTTTGGAATCATGTCGGCGGTCTTTTCGGTGCGCCGTTGCACCACAATGGCCCCGACCACATCGTCCTGCTGATCGCGGCCAAGAATGCCCAGCCGTGGCTTGTACGCGACGGAAACCTTTCCGATGTCCCTGACCAGCACGGGCACGCCGTTTTGCTGCGACAGCACCACGTTCTGGATGTCGTCGACCTTGTAGCCCTGGGTCAGGTCGTCGTTGCCTCCGTCATCGATGAGGCCGACGCCACGGATGTTGATCGACTGTTGACCGATCGCGATTTCTCGTCCGCCGACGTTGATGTTGGCGTTGCTCAACGCCGTGAGGATCTGCGGCACCGTGACACTGTAGGCTTCCAGCCGGTGGGGATCGGCCTCGACGAGGAACTCTTTGGTCGGGCCGCCCCAGCTGTTGACCGCAGCGATGCCGGGAATCGTGAGCAGCCGCCGGGCGACAATCCAGTCTTGAACGGTCCGCAGATTGGTAATGCCGAAGTGCTTTGGCCCGACGACCTGATACCGGAAGATTTCGCCCGTCGAACTGTTTGCCTGAATGGTCGGGACCAGCCCTCCGGGTAGCGAGACGTTCTGTTGCATCGCAACCGCGGCTTGGCTGTAGGCAAAGTAGTAATCGATGCCGTACTTGAAAGACACGCGCACGAATGACAGGCCGTAGAACGACGTGGAGCGGATGACATCGATGCCAGGCGTCGCGTACAGACCGATCTCCATCGGGATCGTGTAGTACCGCTCCATCTCCTCCGCCGACAGGCCTGGCGCCTGAGCAGTGATCTCGAGGATTACCGGGGTAGGATTCGGATACGCCTCGATGTTGAGCATCTTGAAGGCGATGAACCCCGCGCCCCCGAACAGCAGCAGCGCGACCACGACGACAGGTCGGCGGCTCAGACAGAACGCAACAATCGACTTGAACATGTGGCTGAGATGGGCAATCTACGAGACGGCGAGCATGTTGCTGAGGAAGACGGCGCCGTCGGTCACCACCAACTCGCCGGGCTGCAGGCCTCGAAGAACCTGAACCCGGCCGTCTCGCCGTGAGCCGATTTGAACGGTGCGCGGCACGAAGTGCTGCCGATCAGTGGTGACCCATACCGTCATCGAGCCATCCGGCTCGCGCACGACCCCGTTTGCGGGGATGGATGTGGACGCGGTCGCGTTCTGGACCCGGATGACGAAGTTGGCCAGCATGCCCGGGCGGAGCACATTCCTCGGGTCTGAGATCTCCGAGCGCACCGTCACCCGATGCGTGTTCGGATCCACCGTCTCGTAAATCTTCGACACCCGGCCCTTGAACAGTTCCTCCGGATAGGCCATGACCCTCACCTGCACGGGCTGGCCGAGATGAAAGGCAGCAATCTCAGCCTCTGGAACCGTCGCCAGCATCCATTTGCGCGTCACGTCGGCGACCGAGTACGGCGCCGGGGCAGACCCAGGCTGGACCAAGAACCCGGTCTGCGCGTTCTTGGCTGTGATCCTTCCAGCAATCGGGCTGTGGACAACCAGCGCGGGGTCGATGTGGCGTGACGCAATCATCTGATCGATTTCGGCATCCGTTTTTCCGAAGACGTGCACCGCGTCCCTCGCCGCTTTGAGCGCGCCCTCCGCGGTCTGTTGATCGGAGGTCGCCTGCTCGACCTCGCGTTCGGAGACGCCGCTCGTATTGACGAGTCCCTTGGCGCGCGTCAATTCGCGGCTCGTCAACTCGAAAGACGCCGCCGCGCCGATGAGCGTGGACTCCGCTTGAATAAGATCGGGACTCTTGATCGTGTACAGCGGCTGATCCTGCCGGACATCGCTCCCGAGCTCCGCGAAGACATCGATGATCGTGCCCTGATACGGCGGAAAGACCTGCACTGACACGTCTCCGTCGTAGTCGATGGTCCCAACGGTCTCGCGGTCGACCGGAAAGAGGTAGGTGCTAACCGGCTCGACTTTCACTGTGGCCAGCTGGCCGGGCGAGAGCGTGACCGATCCCTCCGACGTGTTCTCTTTGCGGGGTCCACTGGAATCGGCCGATGAACCCGGATCGTTCGCGTGAACCCGACCGCGGCCCAGGGCGACGAACCCGATTACCAAGAGGACGAGGGCGCCCGCCGCACACGGCAGCGTGACCTTCCGAAGGACGTGACCTGCATTTTCCATCGGCATGCCTTTTCACCAACCATTCCCGCGTTCGTGATTCACGACCCCTGGGGAACCGCCGCGTGGTTCGCGCGAGGTGCCGCGGACGACGCGTGTCGTAGTTCCGGTTGACCGTCTGCGGACACGAGCGACGAATCGAGGGCGATCCGGACGAGTTGGACGCGGCGGCGGACCGCGAGCTTGCGAAAGAGTTCCTGAACCGTTGCCTTCACGGCACTTTCGGAGATCCCGAGTTGCGAGGCGATGTCTTTATTCCGCAAGCCCTCACAGATCGCCGAGAGCACCCGGTGCTGTCGCGCCGTCAGGCGATGAACGATCGACGGAGGATCGTCCTCGACGGTGACCTGGGTGCTGCTCAAGCCGAGATCGATGCGTTTGGCGAGATTCGCCCAGAATCGCGGATCCACCCCGATCAGGGCGGCAATTTCGGCGCGGTTCAGCTCAACCCCCTGTGCGCGCAGGCCAGCCAGATAGGCGCTGCCGCCCCGCTCGACGCGCTGACGGAAGTCGCTGTCTGTCACCAGCCGCCCGATGACCACCTGCACGCCCCGCTGCGACATACCCATCCCCTCACCCGAACCGATTCCGACCTCCCATGGCCGTCACCATTCGCCGGTCGACGCCAGACATAGAAACGGTAGTGCCCTCACGCCCTTCTCTTCCACGTATCTTGCGGCCGACCGCGCCCATCGTCTGGACACCTATCTTCCGGTGCCGACCGGGCATCTTTTGGCCAGCCACGTGGCTCCACGATCAGCGATGCTGATGACCGGTGTGATCGTGACCGTCGCGAGGAGTCACCCGCCAGCGCAGAGCCACAGGTACGGGGCATCGGCGCGAACACTGACCGTCGACGTGTTGCATCGTGACGAGCGGCACGATTTGTGAACTACCGTATACCTGAACCGGAACCACGCGGCTGGACGTCGGAAAAGGGAAGCCCCGTCCGGGTTGCGAGTGGCAGTCGACGAGCTTGGATTCGACCGATGGCGAGCTCATTTTGCGCCCCGCGCGCAAAACGACCCTTCGAACAACCGAGGCACACACTCACGGATCCACATCGGTGTCGCGTTGGTGGAGGCGCGCCGCCTGGACCTCCGGCATGGGCAACGGAAAGGAGATTCGTATGAAGCTGAAGATTGGACTCGTGGCCGCGGTCGCGATGGCCTGCGGGCTCTGGTTGCGCGCCACTGCCGTTTCGGCCGCGCCGCCGGCATCAGCTGCGGAAGCGATTCGCCAGGAGTTGCTGCAACTCCCGTACTACGGGGTGTTTGACTACATCGCCTTCTCGTACGATCGCGGTACCGTCACGCTGGCAGGGTACGCCTACGCGCTCGGATTGAAAGGCGATGCGGAGCGTGCCGTGAAGCGCGCGCCGGGCGTCGACACCGTCAACGACAAGATCGAGGCTCTGCCTGTCTCGCAAACTGACGACGAGATTCGATGGAAGACGTATTACGCCATCTATCGCGATCCCTTTTTGGCGAAGTACGCACCTGGCGGCGGCCTGCTGTGGGGCCATCGTCACGCCTTCTCCGGTCCGTTTCGGCCCTTTGCGGGCGGACTGTTTCCCGGCATGGAGCCAGCCGGCGATTATCCAATCCACATCATCGTGAAGAACGGGAAGATGACCTTGCTCGGGGTCGTCGACAACGAAACCGATAAGAATGTGGCCGGGCTGCGCGCGCGCGAAGTGCCCGGGACATTCGGCGTCGATAAACAGTTGAACGTCGAAAAGGCGGGGGGAACCGCTTCGTGAGCGGAGGGGAGCCCTCCTGACGTCTCCTGCCACAACGCTGTCACGAGCCCGACGCTATCCTTCGTTCTGCGCGCGGGATGAGACCCGCGAGTCTTCAAGGAGAACGAAACGATGACGCACCCGGTGACGTGGTTCGAGGTGCTCGGGCACGATGGCGACCGCCTGCGGACGTTTTTCGCCGACCTGTTCGGATGGACGTTCAATGCGGACAACCCGATCAGGTACGGAACGGCGGACACCAAGGCGGGGCGCGGCATTTCCGGCGGCGTCGGGCAGGCCTATCCCGGCACACGCCCGTGGGTGACTTTCTACGTGGAAACGCCGAGCGTGACCGCCTCGCTCGAGCGCGCGACCGCGCTCGGCGCCGAAGTGGTGCTGCCGCGGACGGTCATGGCCGACGCGAC
>JBPYEE010000592.1:0-8144 GCA_051985095.1 Vicinamibacterales bacterium
CACTATGCCGAAATCGGGACTATGCCGAGCGACCTGGGCACGATTCGGAATCGGGCTGCAAATCTTGATTGAAAGCAATCGCCCGATCCGACATCACTCGGCATAGTTTTCCAGTCTCGAACAGTTACAGACTGTTGAGGAAGCCAAGGAGCGCATCGGCAGGTCGGTATCGCCGGAATGGGCTGCCGTTCAACGGTGTCGTTTTGGCGAGCGCCCGCTCCTTCATTGCCAGGGTAGCCTCCAGGTAGATCTGCGTCGTCTCGATCGATTCATGGCCGAGCCAGAGTGCGATGACCGAGCGATCGACGCCCGCTTGCAGGAGCTCCATCGCCGAGGAGTGCCTCAAACAATGCGTCGTGATCCGCTTTTCTTGGAGTGAGGGGCACACGTTGGCGGCGGCAGCGTGATGCTTGGACACGAGGTATTCCACCGCGTCGGCGCTCAGTCGGGTTCCACGAGCCGTCGGGAATAACCACGGTTCGTGACCACGCGCCGGTTCGCGTAACCACGCCTTTAAGACCGCGATCGTCGGTTTGGCGAGCGGTGTGCACCGCTCTTTGCGACCCTTGCCGATGACTCGAACGTGGGCGGCAGTGCCGACCGTCACATCGTTCCGGGTGAGCGCGGTCAACTCGGACAGCCGCAGTCCCGTCTGAACGGCCACCAAGAGCAATGCGTGATCGCGGCGACCGAACCAGGTGCGTTGATCAGGCGCCGCCAGCAACGCGTCGATTTCGGGCCTGGTGAGGAACGAAATCAGCCGTCGCGTGAAGCGCTTGGTCGGAATGGCGAGTACGCGCTGAATCTGCGCCGCATGGATGGGTGTTTCGAAGGCGGCGTACCGAAAGAACGAGTGAATGGCCGTCAATCGCAGATTCCGACTCCGAACGCTCATGCCGCGCGTCGTCTCGCAGTCGTCCAGGAACGCCCCCACCAATGGGGCATCCACCGCTTCGAAATTGAGTCGCGCCGGCGGCGTGTGCAGTCGCGCGTGGGCAAATTTCAGCAACAGCCGGAACGTATCGCGATACGACGCGATCGTGTGAGGACTGACCTGGCGCTGGCGCAGCAGGCGATCCGTGAAAAACCGTTCGAGCAGCGGCGCAAGCGGCGTGAAGCGAATCATGGCCGGTCCTCCCACTGCTGCTCCAGACGGCGCATCGCCTCGCGCATCAGCTCGGGCCAGGCACTGAGATACCAATAGGTATCGCGCACATGCACGTGGCCGAGATACGCCGACAACACCGGCAAGCGTCGCTCCGGATCCTCGCCGGTGCGATACCAGCGCCAGAGCGTTTTTACCGCGAATCGATGGCGTAGGTCATGAATGCGTGGGCCACGACGATCGGTTGGGCCGCGCAGACCGATCTGCCGAGAGAGCGCATAAAACGTGCGATGAATATCGCCCCCATCCAGGCGATTCCCCGCGCTCGACACGAACACCTATGAGGACACCGGCCGGGCCTTCCAATGCTGGTGTCGTCGGCGGAGGTAGTCGGCGAGCACGGTGCAGACGGAGGGATGCAACGGCACCAGCCGTGTCTTCCCAAACTTGGCGCCGCGGATGGTCACCACCCCGGCCTGGAGATCAATGTCGGGCAGCTCGAGATTACGCGCGTCGCCGAGACGCATCCCCGAGACGCTCAGGAGTCCCAACAGACACGAGTAGACCCATGGCCGCAACGCCGCGCGCTCATGGTGATAGGACATGGTCCGTGCGGCGCGTACGAGGCGACGAATCTCTTCATCGGAATACACGTAGGGTCGCGCCCGCTTCGGCCGATAGGGCAGCAGACCGGCCGGCGGAATCTCGGTCCGGGGATCGGTGGCGTGGCGGTGGCGCGCGAACATCCGCACGATACTCAAGCGCCGCGCCCATTCCGCCGGTTGGACCGTCTGGGGCTGTTGCGCCCACGCCATCGCCAACGGTGTGGTGATGATGCCGGCGTGCTCGTGCTCCATGAACACGACAAACTGGTGTAACAGGCGGTGCGGCGCGGAAAGACGAAAGCCGAAATTGCGCCGCATGGCCACGTACTCATCGACCGCGGCTCGGAGCGTCGTCATCGCGCACCTCCTGGCCACGGCAGTGCGAGTGTCCGTAACGCGTCCAGGTCCACCTTGGCATAGATGGTCGTTGTCTCGGGACTCCGATGCCGCAGGACTTCGCCGATTTCCGTCAGCGACGCGCCGCGCCGCAACATCTGTGTCGCCAGCCCGTGGCGGAATTGATGCGCCCCCGTGGTCGGCGCATTGATGCCTGCTCGCTCGAGGGCGTCGCGCACGAGGCAGTCAATGGCACTTGGTCCGGCAAAACCGCAGCGGGGCGCATGGGCCCGTAAGAACACGCGGCGGCAGGCACTGTGCGGTCGTGCATGGCGGAGATATGCGGCAATCGCCGCGCCGGCGTCGGCCGGCAGCGGAAGCGCGGCCCGGGCGCCGCGTTTCCCCCGGACGACGATCTGGCCACGGTCCCAATCGAGATCCTCCAGCTCGAGAAATGCGACCTCGCTCGCGCGTAATCCGAGGCGTGCGAGTAACAACAGGATCGCGTAATCGCGACGTCCTCTCGCCGTCTGCCGATTGATCGACGCCAGCAAGCGCCCAACCGATTCTGCGGAAATCGCCCGCGGGATCGACGACATCGACCAATTCGCGACGGTGGGAACGGCCGCCACTAAATCGTCGGCGATGGCTCCGCGAGAGCGGGCATAGTGCAGAAAGGCACGAAGGGCCGTCGTCAGCTGCTTCGCCCGTTTTCGATGCAGACACGAGGCGCGACGCTGGACAAAACCGACAATATCGCGGGCACGGAGGCGTGCGAGTGTGACGCGGTCCCGGCCGAATCGATCCGCCAGGAACTGGCGAACGAACGCCACGTAATAGGTGATGGTCGCTTCAGCCAGCACGCGCTCATGGCGCAAGTAGGTTTCGAACGCCCGTGTCTCTCGCTCAACCGGGCACAGCCGCGGGGTGACCGCCTTCCAGCGGACGACCCCCACGTGACGCAAAAAGTCCACGAAGTGATGCAGTGCGGCGGTGTCTCCTCCCTGGATCCGGACGCGGCGCGCGCGCGCGCGGATGTATCGAGCCGAATGCGTGGCGCATATCCGTCGGACCGTGATGGCCTGCCGTCCCAACCATCGGCTGAAACCCGCGGCGAGCAACACGTGTCGATACTGGGAGGCGCGCGCGTATCCCTGATCCCGCGCCCATGTTGCAAACGCCGGAATTTGCGCCGACAGTGGACCGTGCAGCGGCTGCGACAGGACCACGTCGTCATTGACGATGTACTTCATAGTCGCTCCTTCCTCAGATGACCGGTTTGGTCGGAAGGAGGCCAACTATGCCGATTCAGAGTGGCATCAAGGGCTGGAAATCAAGGCTGGAACGGCGTTACTCGGCATAGTCCGGGCCCCGGCATAGTGACGCCTATTCCTTATGCGGAGTAGGCGCCACACGTTCGGCACGCGTTGGCTCCAAGCGGACGGCGACATCTACAAGCTGTCGAGAATCCTCGGGCACTCGAGCGTGGCGGTTACCGAGGCATACTATGCACACCTGCTGAAGGACGACCTGGTTGCCGCGAGTCGGCAGGTGAGGATCCCGATCGCACCGAGGCCGACCGGGAAGCTGGTGCGAATATCACGACGAACGGCGTGATGGCCAGGGCCTCAGGTCGGATGTTCGATTCATGGACGTCGGGCGTTTGACGCCGCCCTTGTCCTACGCCGCGTTCGGCTGGATGGCGCGGTCCCGCGCAGGCCGGCCTTCTTCGCGTACGCGCGAAGGGCCTCGTTGGCCCGGGTCTGCCATCCACGCCCTGTCGCACGAAATGCTCGTATGACGTCGCGATCAACGCGAATGCTGATGAGTTGCTTCGTCGGCGTTTTCTGCGGACCACGCTGGCCGCGGTATCGGCGAATCGCTTCGACCACCTGGTGCGGAAGAACATCAAGGGCGGGACGGGCGCGGTGGAATTCCTCCTCGGTCCACTCAGGGTTGGTCGCGTCAGGTCGACTGGGATTCTTTCGCATATTTTCGTTCCTCTCGCCGGTTTGCACGTCTCAGACTGATGACCCGCACTCGATCGCCACGGTATGTGATGACCGCGACGTGCAAACGTTCGTCAATGGGACCAAGCAGCCTGAAGCGACGTTCGCCGTACTCGGCGCGCGTATCCTCAACGCTGAGAGCACGCGCGAGATCCATGTCGGCGAAGCGTTCGAAACCAATGCCGCGCGCCTTGACGTTCCTGGCACTCTTGGTCTCGTCGAACTCCAGCTGCATGATTATATCGTATATACGGTTAAATCGATGCGTGACCGCGATTCTGCCATGATGCTTCGCTATGATCGAATCATATGGAGTTCAAGAGGATCACGACGAATCCCCGCCAAATGGCCGGCGTTCCATGCATCCGAGGCCTGCGGATTCCTGTCGCCACGGTCGTTGCTCTCGTCGCAGAGGACAAGACGACGGCGGAGATCCTTGCGCTCTACCCTGATCTCGAAGCCGACGACGTTCGGGAAGCCCTGCTGTTCGCCGCTGAAGCCGTCCGCGAGCGAGCGCTGCCCCTCGCCGGGAACCACTGAAGATGTGGCGGGCTCAGATCTGTTCGGGAAACTCAGGAACCGAGACGTCGCTTCGCTTCTGCGTGTGGAATGCCCTTGCCTGCGTCGAGTTCCTCGAGTCCCGCCTCGATCTTGGCAAGGAACACGAGTCGCTCGACGGTGTCATGGAGCGTCGCGTCCTCGGGCAACTCACGGAGGACCTCGATGAGCCGATCGCGAGCGAGTTGTTCCGCCATGATCGAATTCTACGCGAGCTCGCCCTGGTTGACCGGCGGCCGCTGGACGTCGCCACGAACCCGGCCCCAAAAGCGGCCGCACGAAACTTTCGCGACTGCAAATTGTTCGAGAATCGCGACTTCGCCCGCGTTCCCCAGCTGCCTTGGCGCAGGGGGAGTTCGAATCCAGTCGCCCCGACCACTTTTTACGGGTCCTTTCCGGTCACATGGACATCTGAGTTCTGCCGTCAAGCAAAATTTTTCGCAAGCGGTGACCCGCGCCGCTGGAGTGCATTGATGTACGTGCGTTCGTCGCACCGAATCCGATCCTTCCAGCAGCGAAACAGAATCCGAATCCACTTATAGGCGAGAGCTCGTAACGCGGCGTGATGATTGTTGCCCCGACCGCGTTGCTGGTCGTAATACACACGCGCCCAGGTCGAGAACCGGATGGACTGGTCGGCAAATTCGTGAAACGTCTGTTTGACAAATTTCGGACTAGCCAACCGATGGTGCACCCAACGCCGCTTCCCACTTCGTTCGGTCACCCGGCCAATACCGGAATACGACTGCAGCTCGGAGGCCGCGTTCCAGCGGGACCGATCGGTCCCAAAGGCGGCCGCGAGGCGCGGCGCGCAAACGGCGCCGGCGCCGGGGAAGCTCGCGAAGAGCGCCGCATCGGCATGCATCGAAGGCCTCGATGGCCCGGATCAGGCAGTGCAATTGCGTCGCATAGGTCTGGACCGAAAGGCTTAGTGGCTTCACGATGGCCGGGTCGTTCGTCAGCGGCTGGGCGGTTCGGATCGCGACCAGGCCTGGGCAGGCGAACGCCTGCTTCACGTCACGATGTCCAATAGCCGACCGACCATTGCAGCCACGATCCCAGGGCGCGGGACACGAGAGGAGATCATCACGACCGGACGCTACCCTGCCGCGACATCAGATGGCCGGATCATCGTGTTCATGTCGGTGGAACCGGGCAATCGCAGCGGGCTGTGGAAAGTCGATGCCGACGGCCGCAACGCGACGCAGCTGGTGTCTGGCGACGCCATGTGGCCGGTGGTCACGCCCGACGATCGACACGTGATCTTCGTCTCGACCCGCAGCGGCACCCAGTCGCCCTGGACGGTGCCAATCGAGGGCGGCCCACCGACGCAGCTGACGAGTGCGTTCGCGTATATGCCGAACATTTCGCCAGACGGAAAGTCCCTTGTGTTCGGGGGCTCGACAAACGCGCGGGGACAACTCGGCATCTGCGATCTGCCCGCCTGCGCGACACAACACACGTTGACAACACCACAGGGCGGTCCCCAGTCGTGGTGGACGCCAGACGGACACGGCATCGCGCACTACACGGTCGGTCCAGGAGGGAATCTGTGGGTGCAGCCGCTCGACGGTTCAGCGCCGCGCCAGCTCACGCACTTCACCGATGACCGCGCAATCTTAGACTTCGCCTGGTCACGCGACGGCAAGCGCCTGGCGATTGCCCGCGCCACCGCTACCAGCGACATCGTCCTGTTCAAAGGCCTGCATGGCCTGGATTCCGGAAAAATCGACCGACAGAGATAGGCACCCCGAAAGGAAACGGGACTCCGGTTGGCGGTATTAGGCCGCCGCGGATTTCGATCGGGTAGCCAACGCCCAGTCGCAACACCCAGTGTCCTTGCGCTGGAGGGCGATCTTACAGTCCAGTCTCGGCCCGTCACTCGTTGGACCGTCAAATGTCGGAGGACGATTGACCATACTTACGCTCGCTCCCGTTCACGTGATCTCCGCGTCGCCCCAGCGTTTGCTAAACGTAAACAGACGGCGACTGACGGGGATTGTCCGCCACAAGGTTCCGGCACATGGTCAGGCGGATCGACAACCCTTACGGCGCACAACATCATGTGCGCGCCCGCCGGATCGATTCGTTGGCTCGCACCGATTTCTACGAACGTCGCGCGAGGCCATCCGGACACGATCAACCGAAGGCCTCGCGCTCGCGGCCTCGTGTTACCCTTCACGCCCGAGGTGCACATCATGCGAGCGGTTGTCGGGACACTTCTTTTTTCGCTCTCGCTCGTCAACATCGGCGCTGGCCAAGCGTCTGGGCAGCAACCTGCGACGCAGTTGCCGAGTGAAGCCGACCCCGGCGTTCGCCCATTCCGACTGATCGACCGTGAAGAGATTCGTGTCACCCGCGTGGAACTCCAACCAGGGGCCGTGCGCCGTGTCCACGTACACGACGACGTCGAGTACCACGTGTGGACCCCGGTGGTGGGCACGCTTGAGATCACAGTCGGGAACGACGCCCCAAAAGCTGCGGCGCCTGGCCAAGCGTTCTTCATGAAGAGGGGGACGCCGCATGGCTTCCGCAACACCGGGACAACGCCGGCGGCGGTGTTCGAGATCTTTGTGAAGAAGTCGACGACGACCGCCGCGGTCGGGGCCGATCCAATCGCCAAGCAGGTGCTGGCCAACCTGGGCGTCAGCGCCGGTCGCTGAGAGGCCTACAAGGCTTGCCCCGCCGGGAATCAGGCGCGGGGATTCGGTAAATCGTTGCCGACTGATCAGGGCTAGTCGGCTGACAGGCGTCGCAGGGCAGAATGCGCCGGTGTCAGAATGCGTATCACGCGGGCCCGTTGACATTCGACCACACTGCGGTGGAATGCGATGTCTGCTTAAAAAACGTCAGGCGACGACGGAGGGGGGATGACGGTAGCACTAACCGTTTACGATGACAGGTACTTTCAAGTCGTTAGCCCGGCGCTCCCTCTTAATTGTCGCGATGATGGTGGGCACCTGATCCTGCTGAAGAAGGAAAAGGTCAGGGATCGGTCCGACATGACGTACCAAGAGGCAATCGATTTTATGCGCATCTCGATGGCCGTCGGAAGGGCCATGTACGATGTCCTTGGCATCGAACGGATGAACTACGAGGACCTCGGCAACTGGGGAATTGATGATCCCGGCGGAGCCAAGATGCATCTCCACTTTTTCGGAAGGTCGCGAGAGCAGATCCACCAGATCAGAGGGCATCACATGTTCCTCTATCCGAAAGGCCACAAGATCTACGAAGGACACCTAAAGCCGTTGACCGAAGAAGACGTGACACGGCTCAGGGCGAGAGTCGCGGAAATCCTCGGCGAGCCAAAGTACCTCAAGATGGCTGAGCTTGCTGAATTGTGATCGTCTCGCTAAACAAGTGCCGAAACATGTCGCCCAACCGACGTATCGTCGATGTTCGATGCAACCACCCGCGCCGCGTTTCAGCGCCGGATTGCCAAGCTGACACCCGACGCCGAGCGGCGATGGGGTCGTATGACACCGCACCAGATGGTGTGTCATCTGACGGATTCCCTTCGCGTCGCTC
>JBPYEE010000593.1:0-4846 GCA_051985095.1 Vicinamibacterales bacterium
CGGCGTGCGTTTTTTCCGAACTTCGCCGAGTTGGCAGCCACGCCGCCGGCGTCCCGGTGACGACCCGTGCGCCTGGATTTGGCGTCAAAGGGCGGAAAGTACCGCTCAGCCACGTTGCTTGGCGGCCGAACGTCGTGCGATTCAGGCGGGTGAGCGAACCCGCCTCGTGGACAGTCCGGTTGGCGCGACCCTGTTACCCGTCCGCTCAGTTTCCGAACGGCGGGCCAGAGGTTCAGCGGATGACGGAGCCGGTGATTCCATACAACTGGCAGCGATACGAGAGGATCGCGGGACAGGTATCGCGGTCATCTTCAACTCCACCAGTCAATCCTGGGCGAATTCGGCATCGTCGGCATCGCCGGCGCGGTGAGCGAAAACGTGAGGATCTAGAGAGCGATCGCGCCCGTATTCGCTGAGCCTTGTTGACGAGGAGTTGCAAGCCTCGATCGAATTCGGGCGGTCCTGAACGCTGAGATCGCCTGCGAAAACGCCCCGCGTTTCGAGTCACAGGTTGCGAGGATGCCGACGGCGTGAGCGCCGAAATCCGGTCGCCCACCGACCTGTGTCATTCAGAAATCCATTGCCTCTGTCGCAGAGACCGCCGAGCGCCGCGGTTGGCGGCGCCCGGACGCCTCGTCGTGAACGCTGGCCGGAGCGGATGTGACGCCGTCGGTGGGAGCCGGCTCGCTGACCCTCACGGTCTTAGTTGCTTGCGGTGCTTTTCGCGGTCCCCTCGACCCGGCGAATGGCGGGCGGCTTCCACGAGCCGTCGAGCATCGTCTCCTTGGGCCAGTAGACTCGGAGCGTCACGCTGAACTCACCGGCCGCGGCGGGCAGCCAGTTCGACTCCTTGCCTCCGCCTGGCGAATCGTGCTGGATGTAGACGTCAAGCGATCCGTCGGGGTTGTACGTCAACGGCATCCATCCCGCGATGTTGTAGCGATTGGTCGGGTTCTCTACGAGGAAACTGCGGGCATCGTACATCGTCAGCGACCAGAACGCGTTGGCCGGTGGCAAGGCCCCCTTGCCGAAATGGAGCACATACCGGTTCGAGCCGGTCAACGGCTGGCCGTCGCTATCCTCGAACGCCGTTGGATACATGGCGTCTTGTGGGAGGTTCGCCCCGAGTCCGATCAACGCGATCACGGCTCGGAGCCCGTACGCGGTGCCGAAGTTGCCGATGTTCATCGGCATGATCCGCCAGCCGTTCGCCGATTTGCCCATATCCTCGGTTGAGGCTTGAAGGCTTGTCATCGCAGTGTGGACGGACCCTTCCAACCCCTTCGCCACGGCTGGATCCAGCCGGCGCATGTCGAACGGTTGCCCTGGCACGATCCCGATCCTCGCGAGCTTGGCGAGCACGGGCGCATCCGTCGCCGGTGGCGGGTTCGCCGCCATGAGGGCCGCCAGCCGATTGAAGAACGTGGTGGCGCTCATCTGACTGACCTGATCCACCGGCGGCGTCTTCATATCAATTTCTGGATCGACAACTCCTGCGGCTGCGGTGTATGGGTTCCCGAAGGCGCTGAGCGGCGACAGTTGGTATTGCCTCTGGATCGCATTCACGACGGCATACTCGGCGGGGCCATTTGCCTGCGTCCGACCCGCGATCATGGCGGTGTTGGTGGGCGATTTCAGTTCCGTCAGGCCTGCGGGCAGCGTGCCCGTCCAGTTCGGACCGACGATGGCGAACTGGCCCGCCTGCGTGCCGGTGGTCCGCTTACCAGGCGAGGCGAACACGTTGGTCCACGCATCCAGAACCGGCATCAGATAGTAGCGACCGTGAGTGTCGGGGACCGAGAGCACGATGGGCTCCTTCGTCAAGTCGAGCCACGCAAGGGAGTAGAGCGTGTCGACATTCACGCGGACGACGTCCCGATAGGCTGCGGTCGGGAATCTGAGGAAATTGCTGAACTGGTTGATCGGGGCCCGGCCGTTGTGCTGGGGGGCGACGACGTTTGTCTGCACCTGCTTGGTGACGTCGGCAAGGACCAGCGGATATCCGTAGATGACGGCCTCGGCGCCGAGCTGGAGGGCCGCCTCTTCGGTCAGCGTCACCGTATGGTCGTGTGCGGCGGCAGCTTTTCCGGTCGCTGGAGCCGGCGTCGCGGCTCCCGCCGTGCCGACGGGTTGCTGGGCGTGTTCGGCGCGTTTTGAACAGGCACTTACGGCGAACCCGCCACTCAGGACGAACGCGACAACGATCATCCTCGTTGTCATCATGCGCCTCCTTCCCGACGGCGGGCCGGTGCGATCCGTGAGCCGCGCGGAGGCGCCCGTACGCCACACGCCGCAGCTCTGCGTAACCGCCTCTAATCACCGGGGCAACATCAGTACCAGGCGGAATCGATCGTGCGCCCATGCGACCAGCACGCAGAGGCCACAACCCGTGGTCAGCGCGGCGAGGGGCCTTGCGATCGGATGCCACGTGTGTGCTGGCAGCCGGTGCGATCCCGCATTGGCGCGATGCCGGAGCCCTGCTCTCCGCGGCAGCGGCCCCCGGCGGAGGCGCAGGGCATCGCCGCACGACGGAAAAACTCGAACGGAGGCACGGCTTCGCTGACCGGTCGACGACCAAGCCGGCGACCGCTGGATGGTCGGCAGACGTACGCCACTTCGATAGCTGCGATTGTGATGCGACTCGTGTCGCCTCGCGTCTGAGCCAGACAACCCGTACAGTGATGGCGTCTGTGGTTGCGAAGATGCTCGTCAGCTCAAGGAGGACGCCATGCTCGCTCGACGCGACCTATTGGGAGGCGGTATGATCACGAATTTGATTGGATCGGTCCGAACCTCGGACAGTGCTGAACAGAACTCCGACCGAAGTGCGACGGAGATCGTCAATGCGCTCAGAGATCTCGGTTCCGCCGTCGACCGCCCGTGGTCGTTTGCGGAACTGCGCCCGCTCCGTCAACGGATGACCGAGTTCCTGCACGCGCAGATGAAGTTTCCAGATTTCATCGATGTCGGATCGGATGTTTGGATCATGGTGTACGACTGGCATGTCAAGCACTTGCAGCCAATCAGCCTTACTCGGGATGCCGGTGGCCGCTACCTCCTCTTGTTCATGCAGACCACGCTCGTGCTCCGTGCTGACGCCGTCCCGAACTTCATCGGAACGCCTTACGACCAGACGTAGCTCGATCTCCAATTGCACGCCGCCGAGCTGGGCCACTCTGCAGGCGCTCGCAGACAGGGACGGAGGCGGCTTGAATTCCTCGGGTTGAAGGCAGTACTGAGCATCAGCGAACTCTAACCGCCAAGGAGCGAAAGGTCGTTCGTTCTCCGCTCCCACGACGACGATCGCGACGCACTTTTGCTCATTGTTCGGCGGACCTGGCCGTTAGATAGCCATCGACACTTACAGCAAAAGTTCCTCGCACACGATAACCTCAACGTCTACGGCGCATGTTGTGGTTCTTCACGCGCGAACAGCAGTCGCTGACCGTTGAAACGCGCTACGACAACGTAACAGACGAGTACGTCGCGACCTTGATCGGTGCCACAGTTGCCCCCGAACTGGTGCGTTTCAAAACGGCTGAAGCGTGCAGGCTATGGCTCGCGGCGCTGGAGCGGAACGTCCTTGCCGACGGCTGGAACCCCGAGGGCGCACCGCATGTCCTGCCTGACGACTGGCCGCATAAGGCCCCGCCGAAATGACCTGCCGATGAGGCGCCGAGTTCTTCGAGGGTCGATCTGCCCGTGCGTCGAATCCTTGCCCAGAAACCAATCAATGGCCGCCATGCACGCCGCGGCCTTGTCGCGTGACCTGATCCAACGGCATTGTTGACAGGAAGGCGCGTGTAATCAGCGGCAGAAGGATGTTTGGCCGCACCTCGAAGGCGCCGGCCGGGCCACCCGCAGCAGAGCGACCGCCATGAGCGCATGCAGTGGCCCGAAGCGCGAAGCGACCCCAGCGCCCTGCCGCGAACTTCCTCCGGCGGCACGCGCGGTTCGATGCCTTCGTCGAGCGATTCAACCGAGAAGCGGCCGCACCAGGCCGTGGGCATAGCAGTGCCGAGGGACCGTTACACCCGGTCCCGCGTGTCTATCGCGCACATGCTCGGAATGGTCGATCGCGCGGCTCTGCGGCGTGCCAACGCCGTTTAGCGGGCCACACCCCGCCTCTATCATCTGACCCGCATCGCATGCGATGAACCGCCGCCAGTGCGTTTGCGAAGCCAGGATATCTCTCAGAGAGGTCCTCATCTCGGCGCCCATCGTTACGACAGCGCGCCAGACGTGCCTCTCGGTTAGTGCGGTCAGTAGTCGGTAATTGAACCGCCTGAACTCCTGGACTCAGGGTTCAGGTCGGACTGCAGGGTCGTCACAAAGATCGTCAACAGGCTTTCGGATCATCCCATCCAACGAACCGATCGATCGCCGAGAGGTCGAGGAGTAGATCGAGCGGATCAAGTCGCGGGTTGTTCGCACTCCGGGGACGAGTCGCAAGCGGCGGTCGTAGGGTCTACCGACCTAAACACTGGTCTGGATCTGGCGGTGACGCGGCTCGTACCCGATCGAAAGGCGACATCCGCAGTTGAACGCGTCCTCGACCGCCGCACCTCCCGGATGACGCCCTGCGCAACTGTCGGATGCCTCGGTCACAAGAAAATTGCGCACTGGTGCAACAGATGTTGAGGATTCGACAACGGTTCGTCACAGCGCATCGTTACCGTGCTACGCGTTCGTTCCAGAAAGGATGGGCCATGAAAAACGCATCGCTGCGGTACCTGCTTGTCCTCGGAGCTCTGACCTCAGCGACCCTTTTGGCGCTAACTGCACAAGCCACGTTACAGGAACGCGGCGACGACGATGACCATCATGGCGGGCGCAACACCCGTAT
>JBPYEE010000594.1:0-16425 GCA_051985095.1 Vicinamibacterales bacterium
ATCGTCGAGCGAGGACTGGGGGATGAGCTGCTGCGAAAAAAGGACCTCAGCACGTTCGTAGGCGCGGCGCGCGAACTCGGCGTCCGGTCCTTCGGCGTCGACGACGTTCTTCCGGAGCTGCGCGTCGGCGGCTTCAAGCGCCGCCTGTGCCGCTTGCAGATTCGCTTCGGCGCCGCGGACAGCTGCGGCCAGCTGCTCTTTGTCCAGCTCGACGAGGATGTCCCCTTCCTGCACGCTGCGGTCGACGTCGACCTTCAGGACTTTGATGATCCCATTGGCCTTCGACTTGATTTCGACTTTTGTGATCGGCTCCACCTTGCCGGTGGCGACAACGGACTTCACCATCGTGCCGATTTCGACGGTCGCGATCTTCGCCGGATCGACCTCCGGGCCAGCGCCTTTCAACGAGGCGAGGCCGGCGGCGCCGGCGAGGAGAAACAGCGCAACGGCGCTGAAGATGTACAAGCGCCTCCTCGATTTCCGAGCAGTCATGACAACAGGTGACGAGATCGGGTCCGCCGAAGTTCAGCAGGCTGCTAAAATACCGGCCGCCGTGTGGATTCTGCAGAGCGCGAGCGCCACCTTTCGCCTTGGCCCGGGCGCCATCAAGACGGTCGGGCGGGCACCTCGTGCCGATTTCGTGCTCGACGCCGCGCTGGTGTCGCGCCTGCACTGCCGCCTCACGGCCAGCGACCAGAATCTGGAGGTGATGGACCTGCGAAGCACGAACGGCACGTACGTCAACGACAGACGCGTTCGCAAAGCGCATCTGACCATCGGCGACCGACTGCGTGTCGGCCGCATCGAGCTGACCGTCTCATCCGATTAGAAACGGGTTGGTCGTGCGCTCGCGGCCGATGGTCGTCTCGGGGCCGTGGCCCGAGTGGACGACCGCATCATCGCCAAACGGGAACAACACCTTTCGAATCGAGGCGATGAGCGTGTTGTAATCGCCGCCCGGCAGGTCTGTTCGACCGATCGAGCCGGCAAACAACGTGTCTCCGACAAACAGCTCCTTGGCAGGCTGGCCCGTTCCGGCGATCGCCAGGCAGACGCCACCCGGGCAGTGACCGGGCGTGTGGTAGGGTCGCGCTTCGAGATCGCCGAACGAAATCACCTGGCCCGGCGCGTAATACACATCGATTGGCGGTTGCGGCTCGACCTGCAGACCGAACGAAGCGCCTTGCTCGACGACGCGCTCGTACAGGAACAGGTCGTCGCGGTGAAGATAGATCGGCACGCCGAGCGCCCGCTTCGCGTGAGCCACGCCCGTTACATGATCGAGATGCGCGTGCGTCAGCAGGATGTAACGAAGGCGGAGCTGCTCGGCATCCGCGAAGGCCAGCAGTCCCTCGACACCGTCGCCGGGATCAATGAGGACGCCGTCGCGTGTCCGCTCGGATGCCACGACAAAGCCGTTCTGGACGAAGGGACCCGCAGCCTGCGTCTCGATTATCATGATCAACCGATGATCTTAGCGGTTCTCGACGACCTCATGTTCACCTCGAAAATCAAGACCGCCGCGAGCCTGATCGGCGTCCCGGTGACCTTCGCGCGGTCGGCGGCCGCGGCGCGCGCCGGCATGGAAGAGTCGACGCCCTCGCTCGTCATCCTGGACCTCAACAACACGCGCATCGATCCCCTGACCATCGTGCAGTGGATGAAGACCAATCCGGCATTGGCCGGAGTGCCGACCGTCGGATTTGTATCTCACGTTCAGACAGAGCTGATTCAGGCCGCCCGCGCGGCAGGCGTCACCGAGGTCCTGGCGCGTTCGGCGTTCGCCGAGCAGCTGGGGGACATCCTGCGTCGGGCGTGAGGCGGGTTCGAACTCATGGATCTCCACGATGTCTTGCGCGCGCGGCGCCGGATCGCCCCCTACATCTGGCGCACGCCGCTCGTGCCCTCGGCGTGGCTCTCCGCCCGGACGGGCCGGCGGGTCTCCCTGAAGCATGAGTCGATGCAGCGGTCGCATTCGTTCAAGGCCCGCGGGGCGTTCAACGCGGTCATCGCGCGCCTCGAACAGCAGCCGCCACCGAGCGCGCTCGTCACGGCGTCGGCGGGCAACCACGGACGCGGGCTCGCGGCCGCCGCCGAGACCTTCGCGCTGCCACTGGTCGTGTTTACGCCCGTCGATGCTCCGCGCGCCAAGCTCGATGCCATCCGGCAGCATGGGGCGGAGCTGCGCGCGGAAGCCAGCGATTACGACGACGCGGAGCGAATCGCGAAAGCGTACGCGCGCGAGACGGGCGCAGAGTTCATCTCGCCGTACAACGATGCCGAGGTGATCGCGGGCGCCGCGACCATTGCGCTCGAGCTGCTGGAAGACGCGCCGGACCTCGACACCGTCGTCGTTCCCGTCGGGGGCGGCGGGCTCATCAGCGGGATCGGGACCGTCATGAAAGCGGTGGACCAGCGTCGACGTGTGATCGGAGTCGAGATCGAGGCGTCGCATCCCTTTCATGCGAGCCGGCTGGCCGGGCGCCTCGTCACGATCGTGCCGGGTCCCACGCTCGCGGACGGACTCGGCGGCAACCCGGACCCCGACACCATCACGTGGCCGATCATCCAGCGCGTGGTGGACGACATCGTCATCGTCGACGAGGAGAACCTTCAGGCGGCGATTCTCGCCCTCGTCGAACACGAACATGTCATCGCGGAGGGAGCCGGGGCGGCAGCGGTCGCGGCCGTGGCTGCCGACCAGGCGGCTGTCGAGGGACGGCACGTGGCGGCGGTCGTGACCGGCGCCAACATCGATGGCGCACGCCTGGCGTCGCTGCTGAGTTCAGTCCGCGCCGGGTAGCAGCGGCAGCATCCCCAGCAGCTCGCGACGGTCGCGGTCAAAGGTCTCGTTCAGCCGGCCGACGGCCGCCTGAACGCGCGAATCGGCCGCGATGCGGTTCCAGGGATACCATCGGCGCGTACGAGTGAAATCCGCGAGATCGCCGGTGACCGAGACCTCGTCGATCGCGGCGTCGGGACGTTCGCCGAGCCGATCGATCAGCGTCGCCGAGGTGGCGGGATCGCCGCCGACTGCGGCGCTGATGATTCCGCGCGCACCGCGGGAACCAGTGGGTCACTCGAGAACGAGGGACCGACTCGTCGGCCCGACAGCGCTTCGGCCTCGCAGGCGGCCGGCGCGGCGTGGAGCACCGCGCGGAATATCTCCTGCGCCTGGCGATCGCGTCCAACGTGTTTCAGCGCCCGCCCGTATCGGATCCAGACGTCGAGCAGGACGCCTGGGCCGGGGCGGTCCCCGGCCGGCACCGAATCGCGGCCGCCGTCGAGCAGGTCGTACTCGGCGAGCATGAGTCGGCTTCCAACCGGATCGGTGGGCAGCGCCGCCGCGGCGGCCGCGACGTCGCGCCGATGCAGCAGCAGGAGCGAGCGCACGATGTCGCCGCGGCTCGCGTCGAGGTGCGGATCAAGCGCGAGCGACGCCCGGTAGTACGCCATCGCGCGCTCCGGCAGCAGGAACTGCACGAGGTCTCCGACGGCGTGATACGCGGCTGCGTCCGACGGGTCGGCGCGGAGGGCGGCGCGGAGGTGCTCGAGGCCTTTCGCGATGCCGAACCGGCGCGAGTCCAGCAGCGCCGCCGCGTAATGCGCCTGCGGCAAATCCGGGTCGGCTCGGAATGCTGCCTCGATCTCCGCTTCGACGCGCGACGCCACCGCGCGCGTGTTCTCGGCAAATCGGGCCTGCACGAACAACGCTTCGGCCAGACCGGCATGCGCCTCGGCGAGACCCGGGTCGAGGTCGATGACCTGCTGGAACAAGGCGATGGCATCGGCCATTCGCCGTTCCACCGCGGCAGTCCGCCCGCGCAAGTACCTGTCGTAGGCGCGCGGATCGACAAGCCGCGAGGCCGCGCGCGCGCTCGAGGCGGTCGGTTCGAGTTTCACGCGAAGCGCCTGGGCGACGTGGTCGGCGACTTCCGCCTGAACGGCAAAGATGTCTTTCACGTCCCGGGTCATCGAATCGGTCCAGACCGCCGTGTTGTCCGACGGATCGATCAGCTCGAGTGAGATCTTCACGGCATCGCCGGCCGGGCGAACCGAGCCCGTCAGCAGCACGCCGGCGCGAAGCTCCCGTGCGACGTCCTGCGGCGATCGGCCGCGATAGCTCCGCGTCGCCGAACGGCCGATCACCTTCACGCCGGGCGTCTGACCAAGCCGCGTAATCAGATCCTCGGCCGGACCATCCGCGAAAAACCGCTGGCCTGGTTCGGTGTCGAACGGAACGACGGCCATCACGGGCGCCGGACCCGGGCCGATCGCGCGGTGCCAGGCGTGCGCGATTGAATGACGCTCGTACCAGACGGCGGAGCCGGCGCTGACGGCGATCAGGAGCGCGGCGGCTGACAACGATGCGCGGCGGGCAGTCGATGGCGGCGGCGACCGCGCTGGTCTCGCCCGGCGGTCGGCCGCTGCGCGATCCGCGATTCGAACATCGAGGATTGCCGCCACCGATCGCAGTTCCGCGGCCACTGCGGCGGCCGACTCGTACCGCTCGCGCACGCGCCTGGCGAGGGCTTTCCGGACAACCGCATCGACGACACCGGGCAGATCGCGATTGATCGTCGAGGGCACCGGCGCCGGCGACTGGACGATCTGCGGCAAGACCGCCGTCGGCGTGCCACCGTTGAACGGGAGCTGACCGTCAACATCTCGAACAGGACGATGCCGAGGGAAAAGATGTCCGTCTGATGATCGACCGCCTCGCCGAGCGCCTGCTCGGGCGACATATAGGCGACGGTGCCGGACGTGGTGCCGGCGCGCGTGACGATGGCCGTCGGCGCGTCGGCGCGCTGCATCCGGTCGGCGCCGCCGCTGGTCCACGTCGCGAGTCCGAAATCGAGAATCTTCGCGTTGCCTTTTGGCGTCACGATGATGTTCTCGGGCTTGATGTCGCGGTGGACGATGCCAGCCGCGTGAGCGTCGGCGAGCGCATCGGCAATCTGGATCGCGAGATCGATGGCGCGGCGCGGATTGAGTGGCCGGCCCGCGATGGCGGCCCGCAGCGTCTCACCCGGCACGAATTCGAAGGCGAGAAACCGCTCGCCCTGGTCTTCGCCGATTTCGGAGAGCGCTGCGATGTTCGGATGCGACAAGGCGACGGCGGCCCGCGCATGAAGCGGTCACGCCGATCCGGATCACCGGCGACTGCCGCCGACAGCACGTTGATGGCGACGGTGCGGCCGAGCCGGGTGTCGCGCGCGCGGTACACATCGCCCATCCCGCCCGCGCCGATTCGTTCGAGGATCTTGTACTGCCCGAGAGTCTCGAACATCGGACGGCGACGATTATACTGGTCGCTCAGACGCTCGGCGAAGCCCGACGCGCCGCGTTCACGTGAATCCATACTTCCAGCTTCTTCGGCGCAATCGCAACTTCCGGCTGCTGTACATCGGTCAAACGATCTCGCAGCTCGGCGACTGGTTCAACGCGGTCGCCGTCTACGCGCTGCTGCTCGATTTGACGGGATCGGCAACCGCGGTCGCGATGATGATGATCACGCAGTTCTTGCCGGTGGCGATCGTCGGCCCGCTCGCCGGCGTCGTCGTGGACCGCGTGGACCGGCGGCGCCTGATGGTGATCGCGGATGTGCTGCGCGGATGTCTGATTCTGGGGCTCTTGATCGTGCGTCGGGCGGACCAGGTCTGGATCGCGTACGTCGTCATGGCGCTGACGATGTCGGCCTCCGCGTTCTTCGAACCGGCGCGAACCGCGACGATCCCCAGCGTGACCTCGGAGCAGGAGCTGCTGCCCGCCAACGCGCTCTCGAGCGCCACCTGGTCGGCCATGCTGGCCATTGGCGCGTCGATCGGCGGCGTCGTGGCGGCAATCGCCGGCCGTGACATCGCCTTCGCGATCGACGCCGCATCGTTTTTCTGGTCAGCGGGATTCATCCTGCTGACGCGCTACGATTCGCGGCCGGCGCCCCGGCCGGCGCCGACGCGGCTGGCCGACCTCACCGGGGTCACGGACCTGGTCGACGGCGCGCGCTACGTGCGCCGCCACGCGCACGTCGCGGCGCTGATGTGTGTGAAAGCGGGATGGGGCCTGGCCGGCGGCGTCCTGCTGCTGCTGACCGTGTTCGGTCAACGCGTGTTTCCGCTCGCCGGCGGATCGGCGGCCGGCATCGGCGTGCTGTACGGCGCGCGCGGCGTTGGCGCCGGGATCGGGCCGATCGCGCTCCGGTGGGTGATCGGGCACGAGCCACGGAATCTGCGCCGGGCCATCGGCCCCGCATTCTTCGTCGTCGCCTTGTTCTATGTCGCGTTGTCGGCCGCGCCGTCGCTCGCCGTCGCGGCGCTGTGCGTCCTCTGTGCGCACGTTGGCGGTTCGATTCTCTGGGTGTTCAGCACCGTGTTGCTGCAGCTGGAGGTGCCGGATCGGTTTCGCGGTCGTGTCTTTGCGACCGAACTGGCATTGGTCACGCTCGTGACGTCGGTGTCGAGTTACTGGACCGCCTACGAACTCGACCGGATCGGGCGATCGCCGAGACTGCTGTCGTTTGCGCTCGGAGCGATGTTCTGTGTGCCGGGTGCGCTCTGGCTGATCATTTCTTCGGCGGCCTCGACGGGCGCAGCTCGACCCGGCTCGGCAGACTGCGCGGATCGTGCTGCAACAGGTTGACGACGACAGCGGCGACTTCCTCGGGCGCGATCTTCCAGTCCGCGCCTCGGGCGGGGTCGCCGCTCGAAAACCCGGTCGCAACCGAGCCGGGCATGACGTACGACACGCGGATGCCGTCGTAGCGCACCTCCTGCATCAGCGCCTCGCTGAAGGCGTTGACGGCTGACTTCGACGCGCAGTACGCGGCGGCGTCGGCGAAGGGATTCCGACCCGCGAGGCTGCTGATGTTGATGATGAAGCCGCTGCCGCGGGTGCGCAGGTGCGGAATCGCGGCATGGCAGGCGTTGAAGACCCCGGTCAGGTTTGTGTCGATGACCTCGGACCACTGCTCGGGCGTCATCGCCGCGACGGCGGTAAAGATGCCGACGCCCGCGTTGTTGACGAGCACGTCGAGCCCACCAAATCGCGAGACCGCTGCATCGATCGCACGCCGCATCTCGTCATACCGTCGGACGTCCGCCTGAAGCGTCTCGATCGCGCCCGGTCCGGCGCCCTCGATCTGCCGGCGAGCCGACGACAACTGCGACGCGTTGCGACCGGTTATCGCGACCTGGACGCCGTTGGCGACGAGCGCGCGCGCAATGGCGAGTCCGATCCCGCGCGATCCACCCGTGACGACGGCGACCTGTCCGTTGAGTCTTTGCATAGCGGCTCCGGAGTAGTTGAAAGCTACTACAATGCGGCCTGATGCGCGAAGTCGCGATCATCGGCGCCGGGGAACTGGGCGGTGCCCTCGCCCATCTGCTGGCCCGCCGCGACACGGTCCGCAGAGTCACCCTCCTCGACGAGCACGGATCCGTGGCGGTCGGCAAGGCGCTCGACATCGCCCAGGCGGCGCCGGTGGAAGGCTTCGCGACCGAGCTCTCGGGATCCGCCGACATCGCAACAGGGGCGGGTGCCGACCTCGTCGTGCTTGCCGAACGTGCCAGCGGTGGCGAATGGGCTGCCGAGGACGGTCTGCAGCTGCTCCGCCGCGTCGCGGCGAGTTCGCCGACCGCGGTGATCGTCTGTGCCGGATCGCAGCCGTGCAATCTCATCGATCGGGGCGTACGCGAGCTGAAGATTCGACGGGAGCGGCTCGTCGGCACAGCCCCCGAGGCGCTGGCGGCCGCGGCGCGCGCGCTGGTCGCGGTAGCGGCCAACGCATCGCCCCGGGATGTATCGTTGACGATCGTCGGAGTGCCACCGCATCACGCCGTGGTCGCGTGGGAGGATGCGACTATCGGCGGCGCGGCGCTCAGCCGGCTGCTCGACGAGCCCGCGCGCCGCCGGATCGTCGGCCAGGTCGCCTCCCTGTGGCCACCCGGCCCGCACGCGCTCGCGGCCGCCGCCGTCAAAGCGATCGACGCGATCGCGGGGCGCGGACGCCAGCGGGTCAGCTGCTTTGTCGGTCCGGACACCACGCTGGGCACCCGGACTCGAACGGCCGCGTTACCGGTTCGTTTCGACCAGGCCGGTATCGCCGATGTGCTGATGCCCTCGCTGAGCGTCGTCGAGCGGGTCGCCCTCGAAAACGCGATGCAGGTTTAAACGCCGAAGATCGGCCGGTGCAGCGTCAGACCGCCAGCAAAATCAGCCAGCTGCTTGCGGAGGATCAGCCGGCCGCGATGCAGCCGCGATTTGAGCGTCTGATCCTTCACCCGCAACACGGCGCTTGCCTCCTCGGTCGACATGCCCTGGATGTCGCGGAGCATGACCGGCGCCCGATAGATCGCCGGCAGGGCCAGGATCGCGCGAAGGGCGCGGCGGCGCAGCTGAGACCGGAACAGGTGTTCGTCCGCCATCTGGCTCCAGTCCGCCGGTTCTCTGCTGGCAGAGCTCGCCGACGGCGCCTCCGCGTCGGTCGGATTGTTCCGGCGTTCCTCGTCCTGGGCGCGTTGGTACCGGGCCGTTCGCAGCCGGGACATCGCAGCATTGAAGGTAATGCGGTAAATCCATGAAGACAACGCCGCGTCGCCTCGGAACGCCCCCACGTTCCGATACACCTTGAACAACACGTCCTGGGTGACTTCCTCCGCATCTTCCTTGTTGCGGAGGTAGCGGAAGGCGAGCTGGTAGATTTTCGAGCTGTAGGCGTCGGCCAGGTCGCCGACGGCCTGATCCTCGCCGGCCTGGAGCCGCTCCAATAGTGTGTCGCGTTCGGGGTCCCGCATGTTTTGCCTCGTCGCGGGATCAAAACCCTCGAACGGGTGAGATTATTCCCGACCGTACCGGTCTCCGTTTATCTCAATGACAGGACAAGGATTACGGCCGGCCCTACGATCCCGACCATCAGCACGATGGCCATGAGCAGCACGGCGACCCGACGCCCGAAATTGAGCGTCCATCGGGCACCATGTCGGGTCGGGACGAAGAGCGCCGGGTCGTCGCGATTGTTGTACAGCTGTCCCAGCCGCCAGTGTTCGGGAACGAACGGGCGCGGCTCGGGGCGACCCAGCCGCCGGTGGGCGCGCACTGCGACGACGACGGTCAAGGCGAGGCCGACCAGCGCGGCGCCGCCGTACCCGTCGAGGCGCGGCACCTGCCGTTGCCACAGTCGGGCAAGCGCGAAGGCGGCGTAGCACTGAAACACCACCCAGATCGCGCCGAGTAGCGCCACCGCTTCGGCCGCGGCGCCGGCCGCACGCACGTCGGGCGCCTGCTCCTGAAGATCCCCCCGCGGACGAGACAGCAGCACCGCGCAGACGAGGCTCAGCGTCGTGGCGAGCGCGAGCTGGACGAGCACCGGCGCGAAGACCCGGCTCCACGTCTTGAACTGGAACCCGTTGGGAAAGCCACTCCGCGTGAAATGGACCACCAGCACCGCCGGGAGCCGGGGATAGCGCGCGAACAGAAACCCGCCGGTGAGGCCGATCGCGCCGAGGCTGACGAGCGCCGCCATTCGCGTCAGCGGCGTTGGACGAATGTACCGGGCGGCGCTCACGCGGTCGATCGTACGATGGGCGTGCGGTCGAACACCTCGCAAAAATGTGCCGCGATGCGATCTTCGACTTCTCCGCGATCGATCGCGCGACCGGTGAGACGGGCGAGTGAGGTCACGCCGCGATCGGCGATCCCGCAGGGAACAATCAAATTGAAGTAGGCAAGATCCGTCGTGACGTTGAACGCGAACCCGTGACTCGTGATCCAGCGCGCGATCCGGACGCCGATAGCCGCCAGCTTCTCATCGCCGACCCAGACGCCGGTCATGCCGGCCACCCGGTGCGCGTCGATTCCGTAGTCCGCGGCCGTGCCGATCAGCACCTGCTCGAGGTCGCGGACGTAGCGCCGGACGTCCTGACGATCCGGTTTGAGGTCCATGACCGGGTACCCGACGATTTGGCCGGGGCCGTGATAGGTGATGTCGCCACCGCGCCCCGCCTCCTGAATCTCGATTCCTCGTGACACGAGCAGATCCGGCGCCGCCAGGATGTGGGAGCGGCCGCCGTCGCCCCGCACGCCGAGCGTGAGGACGTGCGGATGTTCCACCAGGAGCAGCGTATCGTCGATCGCGCCGCGACGGCGGTCCTCGACGAGTGACCGCTGCAGCGCCAACCCGTCGGCATACGCGACGCGGCCCAGGCGCCGGACAACTAGACGACGGCTGGATCCCAATGTTCCAGCGACTTCTTCACCAGAGCCATGAACTGATCGGCGACCGCGCCGTCGATGAGCCGGTGATCGTAACCGAGTGTCAGGTATGCCATCGGCCGAATGGCAATCGCATCGTCGATGACCACCGGACGTTTCTCGACCGCTCCGACGCCGAGAATCGCGACCTGCGGCTGATTGATGATCGGCGTGCCAAGCACGGCGCCGAACGCGCCGGGGTTTGTGATCGTGAAGGTGCCGCCCTGGACCTCGTCCGGCTTGAGCTGCTTGGCGCGCGCCCGGTTTGCGAGATCGGCCACCGCGCGGCTCAGTCCGAGCAGGTTCTTCTCGTCGGCGTGCTTGATGACCGGCACGATGAGACCCCAGTCGAGCGCGACGGCAATGCCGATATTCGCGTCACGGTGGTAGACCACGTTGTCGCCGTCGATCGACGCGTTGACCACTGGCATGGCGCGCAGGGCGTCGACGGTGGCTTTGATGATGAAGCTGAGGTAGGTCAGCTTCGCGCCCGCGCGTTCGAACTCCTCCTTGCGCGCGTTCCGGACGGCGGCCACGCGGGCGAAGTTCACCTCGAACACCGAATGGACGTGGGCCGACGTCCGACGGCTCGCGATCATGTGTTCGGCGATGCGCTTGCGCATCACGGACATGCGTTCGACAACGTCATGGTCGGCCAGGGCCGCTGGCGGCTTGGGCGGTTCCTGCGTGGGCGCGGGCGCCCCCTTGGCGATGAAATCGAGAATGTCAGCCTTGGTCACCCGCCCGGCGATTCCGCTGCCGTGGAGTTGGGAAATATCGACCTGATGCTCCTTCGCGATCTTCCGGACGAGGGGCGAGGAGCGCTGGCGAATCACCTCCTCGGTCCGCGCGGGCTCGGCCGGCCTGGCGGCCGCGGGAACAGCGGGGGTGGGCACGCTGGCTGGAGACGCGGGCTCGGGCGGTGGTGGCGGGGCGATCGCGGCGCCTTCGCGCGGCGCGGCGGGCGGCGGCGTCTCGACGGGAGGCGGCGGTGGGGGCGCGGGCGTGACTGCCGCCGGTCTCGCCTCTCCCGCCGCACCGATCACCGCGACCACGCTATTGACGGGCACCGTCTCCCCTTCCTTCGCGCGAATCTCGGCGACGACGCCGGCCGCGGGGGACGGAATCTCTGCGTCCACCTTGTCGGTGGAGATCTCAAACAGCGGCTCGTCGCGATCGACCTTGTCGCCCACCTTCTTGATCCAGCGGACGATCGTGCCCTCGGCGATCGATTCCCCCATCTGGGGCATGACGACATCTGTAGCCATACTTAAAGATGTATCGCGGCGCCATGGAGCGCGTGCGCCGCTTCTCCAATCGTTTCGGCCATCGTCGGGTGCGCATGAATCGTGCGGATCAGCTCCTCGACCGTCGATTCCAACCGCAGTGCCACCGTCGCCTCGGCAACAAGCTCGGTCGCGCGGGGCCCGATCATGTGGATACCGGGTACCTCGTCATATTTCTTGTCCGCGACGATCTTGACGAAGCCGTCGGTCTCGCCAGCGATCTTCGCGCGGGCGAGAACGCCGAAGGGAAACGTCCCGATGCGGACGTCGTAGCCGCGGTGCCTGGCTTCGGCCTCGGTCAGCCCCACGCTGCCGATCTCGGGATCGCAGTACGTGCAGGCGGGCACCTGGTCATAATTGAGCGTCGGCGCCTCCTGTCCCGCGATGCGTTCGGCGGTCAGGATGCCTTCCGCCGACGAGACGTGGGCGAGCTGGGGATGCGGCCCGCCCAGCGTGATCACATCGCCGATCGCCGAGATGCCGCGCAGGTTCGTGCGGTAGTGCGGGTCTACCCGCACAAAGCCGCGCTCCATCTGCAGGCCGATGCCTTCGGCGTTCAGCCCGGTCGTCACCGGCGCACGGCCCGCCGCGACGAGCAGGTACTCGGCGCGCAACGACTCGGGAGGCCCGGCCGCCGGCCGGAACTGAATCTCGACATCGTCGCGGCCCGCCTTCGCCGAGGTCACGTTCGCGCCGGTATGGCTGGTGATGCCCTGCTTGCGGAACGATTTCGCGAGCTCGGCCGAAATCGCCTCGTCCTCGACCGGCACGAGCCGCGGCAGCAATTCGAGAATGGTCACGTCGCTGCCGAAGCGGTTGAAGATGGACGCGAACTCGACACCGACCGCTCCGCCGCCCAGAATCGCAATCGACTTCGGCACGGTCTTCAACTGGATCGCCTCGTCGCTCGTGATGATGCGCTGGCGGTCGATCTCGATGCCGGGCACGCCGCGCGGGGTCGAACCGGTGGCGACGATGATTTCCTTTCCCGCGCGGAGCGTCTGCCGCTCGCCCTGGAATACATCCACGCCGCCCGTGCCGGTGAGCCGCGCCGTGCCCTTGATCCAGTCGATCTTGTTCTTCTTGAACAGGAACTCCACGCCTTTCGAGAGGCCGGTCACGATCCGGTCCTTCCGGGACTGCACCTGGTCCATGTCGATCACGGCGGAGGCGGCGTCGGGAATCGAGACGCCCCATTCCTTCGACTGGCGGACGATCTTCAGGGCGTGCGCATGCTCGAGCAGCGCTTTGGTCGGGATGCATCCCACGAGGAGGCAGGTGCCGCCGAGGGCCTTCTGCTTTTCGACAACCGCCGTCTTCAGGCCGAGCTGGGCGGCGCGAATCGCGGCGACGTACCCGCCGGTGCCGGAGCCGATGACGACGACGTCGTACGCAGTCATCGCTTCAGCGACGAGAGCGGCACGAATGCCGTGACGCCCGGTTGATGCCGCGGGTCCGACGGCGCCGCGATCGGCTCGGGGTCCAGCCGGTTCAGGCGTGCACGCAATTGCCCGTGCTCATACCGCAGTTCCCAGTATGACTCGGAGAGCCGTTCGAGGCGCTTCGCGAGCTTGCGCGCCTTGACGAGCGCCGCCGCAGCCGCGATGAGCGCTGCGCCGGTGAGCAGCGACAGGAAGGCCACCAAACGCCGTACCTTATCGAACGGCTTGCAACAGTGTCAACCGCCTGCGAGAATACCCGCCGGCTTTCCCGGCCATGACACACAAAGCCAAGACGGTCCTCATCGTCGATGACGATGAGGGAATGCGGGACACGCTCACCGCAATCCTCAAGCGTGAGTACCGGATCCTGCGGGTGGCGAGCGGCGAAGCGGCACTGCCGGTTTTGAACCGCGAGGACGTCGACCTGGTGCTGCTCGACGTCCGCCTCCCCGGCATCAGCGGGTTCGAGGTGCTGCGGATCGTCAAGGAGAACTATTCGTTGATCGAGGTCCTGATGATCTCCGCGATCAACGACATCGAGACTGCCGTGCAGGCGATGAAGCATGGCGCGTATCACTACACCACGAAAGACTTCGATTACGACCAGTTGCGCGCGCTCGTCCGGAACGCGAGCGAGCGGCAGGATCTCAACCGGCAGGTGCTCACGCTCTCGGCGCAGGTGGCCGAACAGACCGAGCGCGAGTTCGTCGTCGGACCGAGCAAGATCACGCGCGACATCATCGATCTGGTGAACAAGATCGCGAAGCTGTCGGCAACGGTGCTCATCCTCGGCGAAAGCGGCACCGGCAAGGAGCTGCTGGCCCGGTTGATTCATCGCGAGGCGGGCGATCCCGAGGCGCCCTTCATTGCCGTCAACCTGTCGGCGATTCCGCGCGAACTCGTCGAGAGCACGCTGTTTGGACACGAGCGCGGCGCGTTCACGGGCGCGCACCGGCAGCAGCTCGGGAAATTCGAGCTCGCCTCCGGCGGAACCCTGTTTCTCGATGAGATTGGCGACTTGCGGCTCGATCTGCAGTCGAAACTGCTCCGTGCGATCCAGGAAGGCGAGATCGAACGGGTCGGCGGCAGCAAACCCATCAAGACCGAGTTCCGGCTGATTGCCGCGACGAACATCGACGTGGAGAAGGCCGTCAAGGAAGGACGGTTCCGCGAGGACCTCTTTTACCGAATCAACGTCATTCCCATCAAACTCCCGCCGCTGCGCGAGCGCGCCGAAGACATTCCTCAGCTGGTGGACTTCTTCCTGCGGCGCTACAACGCGAAATTCCGCAAGCACGTGCACGGGCTCACCGAATCCACGACGGCCGTGCTCAGAAACTACTGGTGGCCGGGAAACATTCGCGAGCTCGAGAACCTGATCGAACGGCTCGTCGCCGTGAGCGATAAGGAGTACATCTCAGAGGAAGACCTGCCGCTCGAATTTCATTTCGCGCAGCTCGAGCCCGAGGGAAGCCGGACCGGCAACCTGTTCGAGGATGCGACCAATACCTTCGAGCGGAACTTCATCCTGCGGGCGCTTGAAAAGAACGGCTGGAACGTGACCGCGTCGGCCGAGTATCTCGGCATCCCCTTGAGCACGCTCAAATACAAAATGGATAAGCTTGACGTGCGGCAGCTAGCTCGACGGTTGCGGGGCGCGTAGAAGCGGCCAATATTTTGGCCGCCAGGGCAAGACCTTGCCCCTTCTCACGAATCCGGCTGATTTCACGCCTCTAATTGCGGGTACGTCCGTGGCTCAGCTGGCTGGCCCGGACAAACTCTTGCCCCCTCCCGTCCAAGTCGCTGAAGCGTCGCATTCGTTGCCTTCGTTTCGTCGTTGACTTTCACTAATAAAAACAATAGTTCACTACTAAAATCACTAGTCTCAACGGAGGGCCAAGCCGTGGAACATCGGTTGCAACCTGAGCCGTCGACCGGTCGTGAGCGGCGCGATGTTCTTTCAACCGCCGCCGCGCACAGCGCACTGATCGCTCACAGTCGAATGCAGCCATCGTTGTTCAACGTTCGTGTGCCACTGCCGCAGGATGAGGTGTTCCTGATGAACACGCTCTCCGACGCGCAGATCATCGTCTCGGGCGACGTCGCCACACTGATCGATCGTGTCGGCGCCGGCGACGCGGCCGACACGCCCGAGGAACGCGACGCGGTGGCGCTGCTCACCGAACATGGTTTCCTCGTCGCCAGCCGCGAGGCCGAACGCCAGGACCTCGATCGATACATCACCGGCGTCAAGCACGATTCCACCGAGCTGAACGTCACCGTTTTGACGACGCTGCAGTGCAACTTCGCCTGTGACTACTGCTTCCAGGGCGATCACGGGGACTACAACGAGCGGGCGGAGCGCATGTCGATGGACACGGCGATCCGCGTCGCCGAGTGGATCGAACGCGAGCTCGATCGTGTCCGGCCGGAGCGGCTCGTCCTCACGTTTTTCGGTGGGGAACCGCTCCTGAACGTGCCGGTGATGTATTACCTCGCCGAGCGCCTCTCGAGCGCCTCGACGGCCCGCGGCGTCCGCCAGGCCGTCAACATCATCACCAACGGTCTCCTGCTGACCCCCGAGGTGGTCGATCGCATGGCCCCGCTGGGGCTGAACGGCATCAAGGTCACGCTCGACGGCGATCGGGATGTGCACAACCGGATGCGGCCGCTGCGCGGGGGACAGGGCACCTTCGACCGCATCATCGACAACATCCGGCGTGTCGCCGATAAATGCCACATTGCGGTCGGGGGGAACTTCGACGAATCGTCGGTCGCCAGTTTTCCGGCGCTGCTCGAGTACTTGAAGGAGCAGGACTTCGCACCGAAGCTGTCGAAGGTCTTCTTCAAGCCGATCGTGCGGACCGAACCGGTCTCGGCCAAGGGGATCATCCCGCTGACGCCGGTCGCCGCGAAGGACGCGTTCAAGGGGACGTGCATGACGTCGGTCGGTTCGGGCGCCGGTCAGGCGTGCGATTCCTGTCATGTGCTGGACGACAAGATGACCGAGCTGCGCGCGGAAACCCGCCGACAGGGCTTTCCGACGAGCGACGGAGTCCACGTCGGCCCATGCCACGTCCACCGGCAACACGCGCACACGATCGGTCCGGATGGCTCGTTGTACGCGTGCCCGGGTTTTACCGGTCAGCTCGCGATGTCGGTCGGACACATCGATGACCGGCGCGACTCATGGCGGGAATCCGCGCTTGAGCGCTTCGAACGGCTGCATCCCTGGAAAGAGTGCGGCGACTGCGCGTTCATCCCGACCTGTGCGGGCGGGTGCGTCGCAGCCTCGTACTCCCAGCTTGGCGACATGAACACGCCGACATGTCACAAGCCGGCCTTTGAATCGGCGGTCAGCGCGCTGGCGCATAAAGCTGCCAGCCAACAAGCAACCGCAGAGGTTGCCGCTTAGGGGTATCATCATGAGGATCACGATTGTCAAGAAG
>JBPYEE010000595.1:0-9967 GCA_051985095.1 Vicinamibacterales bacterium
CAAAGGATTCTGAGGGTTGGTCGTGACGATCGTCGTCTAGCCGATCGACGGCTGCCCGATTTCCGCCGGGCACCAGATGCCCGTAGATGTCCACGGTGATCTGGATGGACGCGTGGCCCGTCTGCTCCTTCACGTACACCAACGACTCGGCCTGCTGAATCAGGAGGCTGGCAAAGGTGTTCATGCCGGGTTCCGGATTATGCCGAATCGGCAAGAACCAAATTGATCATGACACGCGGAAAAACGACCGCTCCGTCGATGGACCCGGCATAATCCGGAACCCGGCATGCTGCCGCAAATCGTGAAAGCGCACGTTCGCCAGCTCGGCTGACCTTAAGGGCGCCTTGAATTGCCTCGTGACGTTTCGGGGATCAAGCGGCGAACCAATCGCGCTGGTGAACACAAATCCGCCTTCGCCAGCGACCGCCGGCTGCGAGCCGCGCTTCGAGTTGCCGCACGCGATGAGAACGCAGCGCCGTTGTTATCGGATCGGACGGCGCCGGCGCTTGAAAGCGGCGCCGGCGATGCCGGTCCCGAGGAGCAGCAGGCTTGCGGGCTCGGGAACGGTCGATGTGGTCGTAGCGTTGAAAGTCGTGACCAGGCCCCATTCCTGCGTGGCTGTCGCTCCACCATTCACCATCCGGCTCGACTGCGAACCGAAGTCCCCATTCTGGGCCACGTAAAACGCGTTGCTGTCGTTTGTCACACCGCTGAACTGCACGTCCAGCAGCAGGTTGCCGTTGGCCGGATTGAAAATGAAGGGGGTCGACAGCACGAGAGTCATGAGGTCGCCCTGGGCGGGGGGGAATGGCGGCAGGGTTCCGTCGAAGACCGTCAGGCTGTCCGGGCCCACATTGGCCGCGAAGTTCGTGCTCAGACCGTTGACGGCCTGAGAGGTCGTGGACAACGAGAGAACATAGGTACCATTGGCGTTTGTGTCGCCAGACTCGGCAGCGTAAAACGAAATGGAGCCGATAGCGAACGGGCTGGCGCCGAACAACGAGCCTTCATACACCTGTTGATACTCGGTCGCACCTGTTCCATCAGAATAATAGCCACCGAACGGGAAGCTATTTGCCTCGCGAGAAAGTGGGTTCCCGATGGTGATTGGGTCGGCGCTCGCGGATCCAGCGCAACAAAGGAGGAGGGCAAACATCCGTGTCAGTACAGCTGCCCGTGTCCTGCTCATCGCCACGCCTCCTCGAAATTGAGCGAGTGGCTAGCAAAATCAACGCCATCATCGCATGAGGGGGATCTGCGGTCGGATTGGTCGTGCTTCATCGAACTGTTGAGCTTTGGTTCACAGAGCGGCCGCAACTTCGTTAGTAACGCTGTGTCCCAACTGCCGACTGACGTAAGTAATAGGCGCGCCCGCCTGGAGCAGCAAGGAGGCATATGTGTGGCGCATCTGGTGCGGGATCCAAGCCGGCCGCGTCGAGCAGCCGTCGGAACGCTTTGTCGACGTTCGAGCGGTGGAAGCGAGACTCCAGTTCCGCGATGCGCTTGAGGGCCTTGTCGCGGAGCTCCGCGGCGTCGCGGGCCATCTGGACTTCCCCGGCGCGGTCGCAATGCGGCACTCGGCGATCCAACGCGGCGACGAGTTCGCGCAAATGTCGAAGCACCCGAGCTCGCTCGACGCCATCGGTCGTCTTTTTCTTGACCATACATCCTCGCCGCTTCGCGTTCGCTGCGCCCCAACGCTGATTAAGTATCAGCCCGGCGCAGCAGACCTTGAACGAGTCGCCGATCGCTCTCTGAGAGCGTCTCTCCGTCGCCCAGGTAGGCCGCCACAGCGTCAACAATCACCCGCCAAGGCGGGAGGTCCACCACGCGGCTGATCGCGTCCAGGGCCGCCAGGGTGTCCTCTGGGAGCCGCACCGGGAATTGTCGATACTCGCTGACCTTTTCCCCGGGGCGAAGACCCGTCGACGGACGGCCGACACGGGCACGTCCTTTGCCCTTACTTCGCATGCCGACATTATGACATATGGGTCAACTGAAATATCTGAAAGTATCTATTGAATTCTGAAATTGTCGAACCGTACGCGACGTTTTCCGAGGGCTTGAGCACGCTAGCTGGTGGTTCCATTGCGGCAACGTTTTTCGATCCGGGCAATGCGTCGGGGACCAATGGAAGGGGCGATCGTGGTTGGCAATAGCGGCCGGAGTATCGTCAATGGCTTCTTAAACGACACCGCCGGCACGCCAGGTATGCAAATCTACGAGAATGAGATCAATGCGCTCGCGTCGTCGTCGACTCCAGCCGTGCCGGAACCCGCCACGCTGACGCTCACCGCTCTCGGCTTGGCCGGTGTGATTCGGCGCTATCGTCGTCGCGCCGCACGCTAAGCGACCGCGCAGGTCGCGCACCGACGGACATGGGCCAGGGCGAAAGCTCTGGCCTTTTTTTGTGTACGGCGGCGATTTTCTTTTGTGTACGCCGCCGATTTTCGCCCTCCGGATTGGTCCACGCCGCATCGTCATGGCACAATCCGCCGTCATGGCCGACGACGATCAGCTCTTGTATTCACCGAGCCGCCGACGCGTCGGCATCCCGCACCAGCGCGTTCCCGGCTTCCAGCTTTGGGAACTCCACGAAGACGGCGGTCAGCACGCGGTGGCGTGTGCGAGCTTCGCGATGATGAAGGTGCCGGGGCTTTCGTCGACGTCCAGTTGCTCGAGGACGGCGAGATCCGACTCTCTATGCGCTGCCTGACGCGCCAAAGTGCGGAGTACGTCGCCAGGGCGTTCAAGCAGGACTACATGCGGCAGGGATGGTCGGAGGTCAATGGAGAGCCGCCAGACGCGGCCTGACGTTTAGTTCGTGATGCGGACGTTCTCAGCGCGCGGACCTTTCGGACCATGCCCCGGCTCGAACGTCACCGCTTGCCCTTCGCGCAACGCTCGAAAGCGGGTGCCCACGCAGGCCGACTCGTCGAAGAGATATTCCGTGCCATTGCTCGCCGCAATGAACCCGAATCCGTTGTCCGTCAGACGCTTAATTGTTCCGCGCATGGTCGCCATCTCGGTAGTTATCGATGGCATTGCCCAGCCGAACACGCGTGCAACCGCCACGACTACCCCAGCGAGCAGAACACGTGCCGCTCATGCGGACCACCGATTGCCAGACGTCACAATCTGGAGAGTCGTTTCGTCACAGGCGCTCGCGACGACTCACCGAATGCGGTGATTGTCCGATGCGTATCAAGCCGCGTACGGAAAGACCGGGAGCAATCACATCAGGGGAGGTTTGTCGGGCCAGCCCTCTGGCAACACGCAGCGTTCGCCGTCCTGCGTCCAGTGGTCCTCGGTGAGGTCACGGTCCATCGCTCGAAGCCACGCCCGGAACGCCACAGCAGTCTTAAAGCGCATTTCTTTCGGTTTGCCAGAGGCCCCAGTCACGGTCACGACGTAGTCTTGCGTCTCGTGGTCGTAGCGCGTTTCGATCACCAGTGATTGCTGGTCGCGCCGAAGGAACCACACCATGGTCGAGGGTCCCCAGGGGCCTCGTCGTGATCGCCCACACGCGACTGGTTCTGTAGTCCGGAGACGAGGATTCGAGCAACGTCGCGAAATCTCGCACGGGAGCAAGGCCCGGTTGGCGGTTCGGATTCGTTATGGCACAATCCCCGCGCCTTGGCCCACGCCCTCGGCGTCGTTCTGTGGGAATTGCGGAAGGAAGACCGGGTCCTCCGATGCCGGGTGCGTACCATTCAACCGGCCGAGGCGTTCGTCGACCTGGAGATCACTGACCACGACAATCTCATCACGGCCGGGCGCCTCGAAGCGGGCGTGGCCCATCGATTCGCCAACCGGTTTCGACGAGCCCGCCCGTCCACGGGCTGGGTACTCGACGAGCGCCACAGCGCCGGCCACAACGCCACCCCCAAGATGAGTGACGACAACTGGCACCCGCCGGACCGCCGACGCGTCGGCATCCCGCGCAAACGCGTGCCCGGCTTCACGGTCTGGACACTCTCTGAAGACCGCGGCCAGCACGTGGTGACGTGCGAGCGCCGCCAGGACCCTGAACGCGACGGATGGGCGGTGCGCAGCACCGAGCCATGAAGATCAACGACGTCCTCGGCCTGTTGATGATCGGCTTTCCGGTCTGGCCACCATTCGCGATCGCGTTAGCGATCGTCTTCTACGCCCGGCACCGACGTCGCGTCGAGGCGGAACGACGGGTGCCCGTCGCGCTCTATGTGGTGGCGTTGCTGGTGTGCGGCGGGATCGCCGGCTTTGTAGGCATGTTTCTCGGCATGCAGTGGGCCTGCTCGCTACCGAATGGGGGCAATCTCTGCGGGCTCGTCGGGGTATTCGTGACCGGACCCATCACTGGAACCCTGGCCGTCGTCCTCGTCGGATTGGCGCTTTCGCTGATCTCGCCTGACCAAGAGCCGAGTACGTAACGCGAAGCCGCCGAATACGTCGTTAAGGCGTTCAAGCAGGATTACATGCGTCAAGGATGGGCGGAAGTGACCGGAAGCTGATGCTCGGGCACCGCCTCACGCGACTTGAGATACACTAATTGCGAACCCGGTGACGGTGCTCGGCTGACTCCCGAGCATCAGGTTCAAAACAATAGCCCCAGACGGGGCAGAAAGGCAGGCCATGATGGCCGCTGACGCAATACTGAACATGCCGGATCTGAAGGACCTTACACCACTCTCCAAACGGCTCAACACCGCCAGCGACGAACTCAACGAAGCGATCGAGTCCATTCAGCGCAAAATCAACACGCTCAGCCTGGGCGTCGAAGTCTGGCTGACCGATGCACAGGCAGAACTCAGTCACGAAATCCTTACCGACGACGATACCCGCTACGCACGCGTGCAGGAACTCGGGTACGGGCGCTTCGGAGACAACTGGGCGCTTCTTGTTCGTACGGCGGATTATGAGCTTCGCCGGGATGAATCGGACGGGGATTGGTTGTACGCGAATCCCGAGCATCCTCTGCATGTGCGCGTGCAGCCGCTGCTCAAGACGTCACGGCAGATCCGGGTGAAAGCTGTTGACCTCATACCCGGTCTGGTCGACGCGCTGCAACGCTCGGCAACGACCGTCGTTGACGCCGTGGAAAAAGCGAAGAAGCTCGCGCAATCGCTCGAATAGAAAAACTCGAACCGTCACCGGGTTCTAGCTTTTTCCAACGGCGTATTTGTGGTGAGCTGCGCGGGCAGCCCCGCATCAACACCGATCGCGAACAACCCCAAGCGAGCCGCCAGACGGGCGTCTTGAGCACATCGGCCCGCACATGGCTCTCCACGTCCCTCCATCGTCCGTGGCGCACGGCCTCGGCAATGTCAGCGCCGGTCAAGGGATCTGGAACATCGATCCCGAACCGTCGGCAGAAGGGCGTGAGTGACCGCGGCATGATGGCGTCGTACCGGGCATCATCGAACGTCAGCACGTCGCGCAAGTCGATCACGTCCCCCTTACCGTAGCGCGCGAGGCTGATCGACGGATGCGGGACGTCCAGGTATCGGCTGCGCTGGATCAGCGTCGGCACGTCGAAACTGCGAGCGCAGAAGCCCACCAACCGTGCGGGTCTTGGTCCGACATGTGGTGATCAGCGTTTTGCAATCGCGTCGCGTCAGCGACGCGATTGCACGGCTCCCCAACAGTGGCAGTACGTGTCGGTCCAGGTTCTCGCGATAGAACGCGAGCGTCGAATTGCTTGAGTGGTCCGACGTTGTCGGCGAGCCACGTCTCGACGAACGCGTTCAACGTCGGTGTTGGCGCAGGCACGTCAGCCGACGGAATCGGGGGGAATCGGGAAATCGAACACGCGGAAGACGTGTTGAGGTGATCAGATCCCCACGTGCTTCAGGAGCGCGGCCAGCAACTGGAACACGACAGCGAGTGCGCCGAAGCCCAACGCCATGAAAGCGAGGCCGCCGATGGCGACGATGGGCCCGACAGAGACCCACACCGCCGCACGCAACAGTGGACTGGGTCTCACAACGTGCATCCTTTCTTGCACTGTCACCAACAGACCGATGGGCAGATACGCCGAACAATCTGGACAGATGCGCCTCGCCGAAGGGAAGGATTACTCCCCGCAGGTGGAATGAACAGGTCTGACAGATGCGCGGCGGTTCTCCGGTGCCGCTAACTGACCTGTCGCGGGTCGCGTCGACAGAGCGCGCAGAATCCCTCCGGTGCGCATCTCATTGTTGCTGTTTCAACAACTGGTCGACGAGCTCCTCGACATGCCGCTTGATCGCGTCTCTGGTTGGGCCATATCCTCGGTCGTCTGGCACGTCGTCCCAATTCGCGGCCTTTCCGGACGCACTGGCGCCAGGCGGCAGCGTGCAGCCGATGGCGAAGATCACCGTCGCCGCGTCCACGTCTGACGGACTGACCAGGGACGGTTTGTGTTCGTCGACCGCGAGGCCATCCTCCTTCAACCCCTTCATGGTATTAACCGAAAGATCCGCCTGCGGATTGACGCCGCGGTACACAGCTCGTGCGCGTAAGCCCCGCTCGGTCGCGATTTTGTTGAAGTACGCCGTGGCGATCACGCTCTTCGCGGCACCATGCTCACAGACAAACATCACCAACGGTTCGCTGGAGAGAGTGGTTTGTGGCCCCATCAACGCCATGAGCATCACGATTTCGACAATCATCATCGTCTCCTCATTTCGTTGCCACACGCGGAGTCAGCGAACATCGTAGACGCGAATCTCGGCCTTTTGCGCTCCGCGATGTGGCACCGCTAGATACATCCGACTCCGGTCTTCGACGAAGAGCGACGTTCGCGCGCCTGCAGCCGTCGGCAGGTGCATCGTTCGCATGAAGCGATTGCCGCCCCGGTCTTCCAACACATCGAGATACCCCTCGCCGCCGCTGACGTACAACCGTTTCCGTGCGCCGTCGTAGAACAGATCGTCGGTGTCGCCGACGATGTCGAAGGACCCGATTTCCTTCCCGTTCGCGGTATCGAAGGCCAACACTTTCGCTGGCCGCCGACACCCAACGAACAATCGATGGGTTGCCTCGTCGAGCGCCATTGGAAAGTTCGAGCGCGCCGTGGTGACCGGCCACGTCGATGAGACCTTCATCGACGTGCGGTCCACGACGGCGATCTCGTCCGCCGTCGGCACGTTGACGAACACGCGCGGGCCTGATCGCTCGAGTTGAAACGATTCAGGGTGTCCCGGCAGCTTGGCCTGGCCGACCACCTTACCGTCCGCCGGATTGATGATCGCGAGCGCGCCGCTTCCAAATCCAACCCACAGCTGCTTCGCCACGCCGTCGTACCGAACGTTGTCCGAGTCGTCGCCGAGCCGAACCATGGCACCCAGTCGGTACTCGTCCGCACTCAACAGTTGCACGCCTTCCCCCTCACCGTTGGCGACTGCAATCATCTTCACGTCGGCGGCAATCGCGATTCCTTGTGGTTCGCGAAATCCGGGCAGGCTCTTGAGATGCGTCTCGCTCGTGTCGTCGAGCACCTCCACCGTGTTGTTGCCAAGGGCGGCGACGTACAGGCGCTGAGTGGCGGTATCGAACGCCAGATGATCAATCCGCCCCTCGACACCAGGGAGATCAATCGTGCGGATTAAGATCAGCGGCTCGTCCGCTGCACTTGCCCGAAGCGTCGCCAGGGCGACCACCAAGCCGAGAACCCTGAACCGCATAGCGGACCCATTTCCTTACGCACGCGCGACTTGGCCGGACTGCCGCACAGATGCGTACAAGGCGTCATACATGAGAAATCCCACCCGCAGCCGTTCCTCGTCGGACCAGCCCAACGCTGCGATTCCGTTCGCGATCGCCCTCACACCGGCCCCCTCCGCCGCAACGTGCTCCTGACCCTTCACGTCGGCCGCGCGGACGATCTGACCCAGGCGCCGTAACGCCGGATCCGTCAGGTTGAAGTCGTCGAGGATAGCCTCGAACGTACAGCGTTCTCCACGATGATTCAGCGTCACCTCGGGAAACCGCGTCGCATCGAACGGCGTGGCGTTCTCTCGCGTCGCGGCCGTCAACAGCTCAGATTCCGGCACGAACAGAAATTCGGCATCGCGGTCGACGAATCGCTTGATCAACCACGGGGACGCGACGCGATCCACTTTTACGTTCTGACGCGTGATCCATCGCATTGGCGTCTCTCCCGTCCCTGATATTTGCCGCACACGCCCGACAGGGCTACGATGTCAATCCGCTCAAACGCAGCCTTCAAGCCGGGCCACCGGTTTCGCGCATCGTCGTCGATCACGACCCGCATCACCGGAATGGTAATGGCGAAACGTCTGACACGATCCTGACTTCTGTGTCAGGGAAGGCTGCGCCACTTCCTGATCTGCGACCTCACCCATTCCTCACGCAAGAAGTCTCCGAATCGAGTCAGCGTCATGTTGAGATGGCGAGACGTCGAGTCGCTACTGGGTTCGTGGCGGCGTCGGGCAGAACAGGGTCACCGACGAGGTCGAGTCCGTGACGTGCTGGCAGCCGACATCTTGCGCACGGACCGACGGGCGACGCTCACACTATTCGAATCGTAAGGCGTCTATCGGGTCCAACCGGGCGGCTTGTCGCGCAGGGTAATAGCCGAAGAACACGCCGATTGCGGCTGAAAACAGGAACGCCAAGGCGATCGCATTCGCGGACACCTGCGTCGGCCATTGAAACGACTCAGCGATTGTGCGCGCGCCGATCATGCCCAGGCCCACACCAACGGTTCCGCCAATGAGGCTGAGCATGACCGCCTCCACCAGGAATTGCCTGAGGACGTCGCGCCCGCGAGCACCGACGGCCTGCCGAAGGCCGATCTCTCGCGTCCGTTCCGTCACCGAGACCAACATGATGTTCATGATGCCGATGCCGCCAACGAGCAGCGACACGGATGCAATTGCGGCCAGCAGGCCTTCCATCGTCTGCGTCGACTGCTTGACGGCCTCGGCAATCTCGGTCGGGTGGCGGAGGTTGAAGTCGTCGTCGGCGCCAGGCTGGATGTGATGTCGCTGACGCAGGAGCGCGGTGATCGCTTCCTCGGCTTCATCGACGACCGCCGCGGACGCGGCCGACATCAGGATATCGTCGAGCCACGGCTGGCCCTTAATCTTCTTCATGACCGTGGTGTAGGGCATCAGAAACTGATCGTCCTGATCTTGGCCGACCGCTGACTGTCCCTTGACCTCGAGCACTCCGATCACGACACAGGGCTCGTTGTTCACGCGGATCGTCTCACCGACCGGGTCCTGCACCCCGAACAGCTGATCGACGACGGTTTGTCCAAGGACGCAGACCCGGTTGTCGTGTTCGACGTCGACCGCGGTATACATCCCGCCCCGGACCACGTGCCAGTTCTTCATGTCCACGTACTCGGGACCGACCCCGCGGACCGGTGTCGACCAATTCTGATTGCCATAGATCACTTGGACGCGCGTGTCTGCTTGTGGCGTTACGTTCGTCACGAGTGGGATCTGCTCTTTGATCGCCTCGTAATCCAACATCGTCAAGGTCTTCGTGCTGAACGTGCCGGTTCGGACGCCGTTCCGGTTCACGCCGCCGGACTCGACCCAGATCATGTTGGCGCCGATGTTGGTAATCGCCCGCGCGACGCTCGCCGAGGCTCCCTCCCCGATCGCGATGACGCAAATGACGGCGCCAACGCCGATGATGATTCCCAGCATGGTCAGCGCTGTGCGCATCTTGTTCTGCGCGAGCGCCTTCAGCGCGAGCCGGGGGATCATCAACAGGTTCATCAGCTGATCCAGTCTACGGCTTCGGTGCGACCCCCGTGCTGGTCTTGGTCTTGCCGAGCTCGCCAAGAGCCGCCTTGAAGCCCGTGGCGAGCCGGTCGGCCGGCCCAGTGCCCCAAAAGTGAAGGAAGTAGATGGCGGGGCGCGTATCGGTCATGTGATGGTGAATCGCGACGACATCGAGCCCATTCTTCCGGAGCGCTTTCAGTACGGGCGTCACTTCACTGGCGAGCATCGCGACGTCGCCAGCAATC
>JBPYEE010000596.1:0-11970 GCA_051985095.1 Vicinamibacterales bacterium
AAGCGGCGCTGACCGGCTGGAACTCCGACAAGAAGTCCTTACACTCCGACAACGCGTGCAAGACTCGCGGCGCTGCTCCGACTCGCACTGGTCCTGCTCGCGCGTCTCCGGCTTCACGTCGTCCGGTGAGCGATTGCCGAAAGGTCCCGACAAGTCGCGGATTCTGCAGGGCCCTCGATCACGCACGCGTGCATCCCTTGCAGACACTCCTGCGGCTCCTGCTTCGATCGCCGTGACGGTTCCACGTGTGGCGATGGCGCGACGTGTGTGCACTCGATCAATCGTCCTGGCCGCGCAGGTCGCCGTATCGGCTGACGCCATCCGAGATCCGCGCGATCGGGACATGCTGGCGTCTCCTACGTACTGTCACGTTCCCGCCGGGACGGTCGCGGTCCTGGCCGAGCGGCTAGGCAGAGTCTGGGCTTCCCCGTCGACCGTGTACCGCCTGGCGCGGAGATTCTGATGGCGACGACCCCGAGTGCCTGGACTTCGAGCGCACTCTAGTGCACGGCGTCTGCCCACTCTGAGCGTCTGCAAAGCTGTTCGAGGTACAAGTCCGTCACAGGCCTTCCGTCAAGTGCTTTGGTCAGCAGCACTTCTGTCTAGCACATAGCTGATCAGTGTGGGCGAGGCAGAGTGGAGCCTCATGCCAAGGCGCTGCATGACCGCTAAAGACTTCTGGTTCGGAGGATCGGTTCGTGCAAAAACACGCTGATAATCGGTCGACGTCCACAGCCAAGCCACTAGCACTCGCGACGCTTCCGTCGCCAGTCCCTTTCCCCAACACGCGCGTTCGAGACCATACATCAGCTCGATTTCTGGTCCTCGTTCAATTAATCGGAAGCCGCAGAACCCGAGTACATCATTTTCTCGTTGAGGCTCGATAATCCAGTATCCGATACCATACCGAGCCGCGTTTTCAAGGCCCAGTTCCACCTCGTCGGCAGCACGATCGCGCGAGATGATGATGTCATCCCACAGAAAACGTCTCATGTCTGGCTGTATCCAAAGTGCGTGAAGCCGATCAATGTCCACGATGGCGAAAGGCCTGAGACTAAGGCGTGCAGTCAAAAGTCGTGGCAGCCCTCGCATATGTTCGCCTCTTCATGAGGGTCCTGAAACAAAGGCTGTACTCCACAATTATTTCTCTTTCCAACCTGTGCTTCGTGGTCCACCGCCGGTTCTGACCATTTTTCGCGCGTTCCAGGTCGGCTCTGAGCGGAGACTTGAATCCTGTCGTCTGTTGGGCGTGCAGCCGCCCTCAGCTCTCGGACGCGTTCCTTCATCGCAGCTCGTTCCTGGTCCGTGAATCGCTTCGAGGCATTGCGGGCGACTTGATGAGCGGACCGCGTGGGCCCTTCTTGCTGGTTTCTGCGAAGCGCCTCCCGGCGCGGTATATGGTTGAGAATCAATTCTCCGCCACGAGTACCGCGATCTTCCAGCCGGCGTCGCTCCGATGCACGAGATAGCTGATCGGAATCCGTTCCAATTCTGGTCCCGCCGCCGTGTACCGTACCGCCACTCCGCGTACGAGCGCGTCCGTCTCGCCGAGCATGGTGACTTGCGGCTGGACAAACTCGCTCCGCCCGTACCCCTTTGCCCTCAACGATTGGACGATCGGAGCGAGCGAGTCCGCGAGTGTCCCGCGGTTTGCGGCTGAAAACACTCCTTGCGGGGCAATCGTCATGCTCGGCTCGCAGAAATACGAAACAATCGCGTTCAGATCCAAAGTGCTGAACGCTTTGTAGTATTCGAGGATGGCTTCCAGTGCTGACGGCATCGGTGTAATCTTAGTCATGCTCGTGGCCTGTGATTTATCTCGCGGGCAGCGCCTCGAGGCGCCAGCCGCGGGCTTCAGCTCCCATGTGCACAACCGAAGCGAGGGCGCGCCGAGCTGACTCCACGGACATTCTGCACTTTTGGCGCATGTTGTCGCCCTGGCGCGTCGATTGTCTCACACCGAAGCCGCCCCGTATTGTCCGAGCTTACGATCCGAGGTCTGGCGGACAGTTTGTTCGGTCTGTGACAGAAGCTCCGACTCGCGATCGACGTTTCCGTCCTCATGTTGTTGCTCCTCACGCCGGCACGTCGATGGGCGGCGCCTGCGGTTGACTGATGACGCTCGGCGCCGACTCTCCATACGAGCGTATAGACTGGGTCGCGAGTGAGGTCGCGACGATCGTGACGCCGACCCGCACTGCGATGGCACCGGAGCTGGTTGCGCAAGTGGCCATATCCGAGCAGGCGACACAGCCGTTGCGGCCTTGTTGCCGAGAATCGACAACTCGTGGTGCGCATGGCCGGGGAAAACCCACCGTGCGTTATACGTGGATTCAGGGTGCCCTCAAGAATCTTGGGCACCACCGACGATCGATCGACGGTCGCGCGCATTTTGAAGGGCCGGGTCTGCCGCCGGCGGCGACGCCTCCGACGTCATGACAGCTGCGTTGACGCACACCGGCACCGCAGGCCGCAGTAAGGACAAATGAGAGCCACGTACCACGCGCGCTGCCTGCGAACCCAGTCCGTCGGGTAAGCCGGGACTGCCTAATGGAAGCGATTTGGACCAGTGTCCCAGCCACCCGGACGCACGTAGTGAAAGCGAATCAGGTATACGTTGTCGCCGCGTCCGTGTCTCGCGATTTGCAATAAGTCATCAACGCTATCGAATCCGGATTCTTGGGCAAGGTCGTGTGTGACATCCTCGATGGCAATCGGGGTGATGGAATCCACCACGACGTGGCCGTCGTCCATGCGATAGCGACCGCCAACCTTCACGTGCGGACGTGTCCAAACACGGATGCTGCATCGAATTCTGCCTCGCCGAATTCCCTCACGGAGTCGTTTGGTGAACACCATCGGCTGAACAGTTGGCTCTGGAGATCCAGAGCATAGCGCTTTGGTGGCATCGGTGCCCAGTTCCGACATATCAGACGCTCGTGTCATCTGTTCGTCGCGACTCGAGCATGCAAATGGCCGACCTGCTCGATCAACAATTCGACGGCTGAGTGTCGAATAGACTCGTGGATGTGGAGCCGCGATGGCCACACACTCATCTCACATCCTCGAACTCGCTCGAAAGGGCGCCGAGGTTCGGTTCCGCGACTTGATCGACCATGTGAGACCGACTCGTCCGATCGCCCGCATCTCCGAAACGCCTTCGGACCCGGACGAACTCCCGATTACGCTTAGGCTGAGGTCGGCGGCCGAGCGACCGGAACGAAAAGCCTGCGACGGCGGACAAGGCGAGAAGAGCTCAACGGAAAGCGGTCGGCGACCGGATGGGGCGTGCTGAGCGACGAAACGAGCGTGTAGGAAGAGGTAACGGAGCCTTTCAGGATCGATATCTCGGATGACAACCGAGCCAAACAACGCACCAAAGTCTGGCCCATGATCTATGATGCCGGTCGGACAAGGCGATTTGCTCGTCTGTCACGGATCGGCGCCTGCCACCGAACGCTCGAGAATCGCAGGTACATATGATTCTAAAGCGCCGTGAGTTCGTCTCCGCAATCGTTGCGGGCGCCGCAACGATGGCGCGTAACATCGATGTCCTTGCGGCTTCGCCCCGCTACGATCTGCTGATCAGAGGTGGACGAGTCATTAATCCGTCGCTGAGAGTCGATGCGATCCGCGACGTCGCCATCGTCAAGGGGCGGATATCGGCCGTCGAGGCCAATCTACCTGGTACTGCGACTGCGACAATCGATGCTCGCGGCAAGATCGTCGTGCCCGGCTTGATCGACATCCATACGCACGCCGCGAACGACAGAAGCGGACCTGCGTTCTGCTTAGCTGACGGCGTGACTGGCTTCATTGATGCTGGTTCGCAAGGAGCCGATCGCATCTTGGAGACCATTGCCGTCGCCAAGTCGGCGATGCAGCCGAGCCGGGTGTTGCTCAACATCGGCCGCGCCGGGATCCTGCCGGACGGCGACACGATGGACATTAGTCGAGCGGATGTTGGCGCAGCTCGGGAGGCGATCGGAAGGAACCGCGACATCATTGCTGGCGTCAAGGCGCGTCTTTCGAGGGACGTCGCAGGCGAGAATGATTACGAGGTCCTCAAGCGGGCCCAGGAGGCCGTCGCCCCGTTCAACCTGCCAGTCATGATTCACATGGGTCAGACCGTTTCACCACTGCCGAAACTATTGGCCTTGCTGAAACCGGGAGACATCGTCACTCACATGTTCGCTCCACCGCCGAACAGCATCGTTGATGACAACGGCCGCCTCTTGCCGGAGGTGTTGGCGGCGCGACGCCGGGGCGTGTGGTTCGACGTTGGAAATGGACGTACTGGCCATCTCCGATGGGACATCGTCGAGGGGGTTCTGAAAGCCGGCTTTTGGCCGGACACGGTTTCCACGGACTGGACGATGGCCGGGCGGACGGCACAGGTCATTGACTTCCCGAACGTCTTATCGAAATTTCTCGATTTTGGCATTTCGCTCGATCAGGTAATCGCGCGCGCGACGCTCCATCCTTCCCGCGTGTTCGAGGTCTTCCGCGAGCGGGGGACGCTCAACGTGGGCGCGCCAGCCGATATCGCCATCCTGGATCTTCGCCAAGGCACGTTCGAGTTTGTGGACAATTACGGAAACAAACGAACTGGGCGTCAAAGGCTTTTTCCGAGCCGCACGGTGCTCGGTGGGAAACTTGTGCCTGCGTAGGCAGGGCCCGCCTCCGAAATCTTGTCACTCGCCATAATGTGTGGGAGCAGAAAATCGTTGACGTTGGCGTCGCTGCGACTCTGCGGCCGATGGGATTCGACGTGTCTCCTCCAGGCCCTCGGTCTTTATCATTAGCTCGGACGAGGTGGTCGCAGACGTGGCGGACATTCTGGACGTCGGCACCTGCGACCCTGACGATGACTGTCGGTACTCACGGTGAGACCAGAGCGCCGCTTGACCCCTTTTCCCATCCGCAAGACGAACTTCCAAGACAATGTCACCCCGGTTAACGCCTGTCATACGCGGCGTCCTTTAAGTTGTTCCAAAGATCCGCCGACAGAACGCACTCACGGCCTTCTGCCGGTGCGGGTGCCAAGACGACCGCCAGCACGGTGCCCGGCATCAGCCGCATGCACCATTCTGTTGAGGGTACTGCTGTCGGGATCGTCAGCGGTATCAGCGAACTATGATGGTCGCCAATTCCTTAAGCGCCACGGTAATGAATCGCTGCTCGTCCTTGTCTTTGGTGCGAGCACGGGCCGCGTCGAAGGCCTTGGAGGCGGTGTTAAAGTCTCGCAGCGCCAAGAAGTCGGTGGCGAGACCGAGGGGATGCTAGGCCATCTGATCTTGCTGCAGTGCACTGGTGAACAGCGACTGGGCCAGCTCGAAATCGCGGCCGACGATCGCAATCCGGCCAGCGGATGACAGGTAGTCGGCGTCCACTCCCAGCCGGAAGCCGCGCCAACACTGCGCGCAGGTCGTCCTTCTTGCCGGCGCGAGCCGCGTCGAGGGCGGCGCCGAACGACTGGCCCCGATCGCCATCGGGCATCCGCTCCATTCTCAGCGGGTGCGTCCACTCAAGGGACATTCCCGAGCGTCCCGTACTGACGGTGGTGAGAATCATGATCGGCAAGCCACTGTCTCGGGCACGTACCCCGGCGCGGTCACCTGAACGATCCAGATGCCGGCTTTCACGCCCATGACGTTCCAGTGACCTTTGGCGTCCTTCTTCGCGCCGAACGTGCGTTGCCCGGCGAAGGTGCCGGCCGCATAGCCGTAGAGCGCCTCGACGTTGACGTCGGCGGCGGAAAGCGGTTCACCCTTCGCATCGGCAACCTGACCGAGCAGCCGAAAGGCCGGTTGCGCCGCGACCGGCGCGGCCACGACCATGATCACGACAAGGGCGAGACTGGTGGCTCTCATGCGCGCTCCTGACCTTGCGCCCGTTGCCCGATGTGGCCATCAGCGACGGCTACGGATTCGGCACGACGGTGCGCCGGAGGTCCAACCGGCGATCTGCGAACAATCTGCAATGTTAAATCTGAACGGCCACATTTCCGTCATTTCTCGACCATTTCCCCGACGCGCAGACCGCGGATCTCCGAGGAATCGACACGTGTCGGGGCGTGAACCCCAGCGAACGCGCGACGAGCGACCCTCAATCGACCCGGCGCGACTGCTCACAGAATCGTGATGGCCGAACCCGCGCTCGGACCGTCAGCGGGTGGTTAACCCGTTGTTAGTAGGGCACGAGCTTTGTGGTCGGATTGTGGCCACGCCTGCTGGAAACCGAGCTGTCTTCACGGACCAATCTGCACTGTCCGGCGCGAGTATCGCCGCTGCGGCGCTCCGTTCCACGCGTGGCGACGGCGGCACATGGCGTGTGCGGTTCGCACCGACGTTCTCTCTGCTACACTCGGCGGACGCTGGACCAACGTCCGACGTTCCGATCGATGTACCTTACAATTCGCTGTGCTCACACGTCCTCGACGAACCGGTCATCAGGTCCCTCGATGGCGTCTCAGGCAATAGTGCGCGGCCGATAGGGAGGATCAATGGCCCTGTTCCATCTCGCTCAGGTGAACATCGGACGGCTCCGCGCCCCGGTTGACGACCCGGTCATGGTGGGATTCAAGAACCAACTTGAACCGATCAACGCGCTGGCAGATAGCAGTCCCGGCTTCGTGTGGCGCCTGCAGACTGAGAACGGTGATGCGACGGCGATCAAGCCGTACCCGGACGACGCGCTGATGGCCATTAACATGTCGGTGTGGGAGTCGCTCGAAACGCTGCAGCTGTTCGTGTACAAGTCTGCGCATCTGGGCCCGCTGCGCGATCGCAAGCGATGGTTCGAACCACTCGAAGGCCCCATTCTCGTCCTCTGGTGGATTCCGGTCGGACACGTCCCGAGCGTCGCCGAAGCCCTCGCCCGGCTCGATCATCTCAAGCAGCGCGGCCCGACCGCATATGCGTTCACCTTCCGCGAGCCGTTTCCGCCGCCCCAGGGCGACCCAGCGAACGTCACAGCGCTCGACGCGACGTTCTGCGAATGGGCCACTTGAACGATTCTGGTATTTCCCGCCGTTGTTCTCCGCACATATGCTGTCCGAGACGTCGGTCGTCATCGCGGAAATTACTGATCAGTCAGACTGGGCCGCCTTGTATCAGGGTTCCCAGCTCAGCCGTAAGGGCCGGATTATCGATGGACGACATCGTCGGAACTTTCGCTCGGATCGAGTTTATGCGGATCACAAGGTCACAGAAACGTAGGGAGAACGAAGATGATGAAAGCATTGAAGATTGGCGTCCTGGTGGTCGGAGTTCTCGTGGTCGTGACACTCTTGACGCTGCGCGTGACCGGCCTGGAGCCCCCATACGTCGATCCCAGTAGCGAAGAGTTCGCCAAAAGCGGCCGGACCACCAGGCCGGGATTGTGGCTGACAGGGGAAGTCGTCCACGAGCCCGTGACAAATTGGGACTGGGTCAACAAGGTGAATGACCCGATCCGCAAGAACACGATCATGCTCGAGACACGTACCTGGTACGGCATCCCCCACTCAGTGACGATCAACATTATCGGGCGGGGCGACAAACTCTACGTCCAAGGCAGCGAAAGAGATTTCAGGTTGCAAAAGAACTTCCCCTATTCCAAGGCGTGGTGGGCCAATGTCGAGCGCGATCCGCGCGTGCGTATGAAGATCGGCGGCAAGATCTACGAAATGACGGTGGTATTGATCCACGACCGTGCCGAGGTTGCACAATTGCAAAGAGGGAGAGACCCAGTCACGAAAGAGATTGGAGCCGACGGGAAAGAACACGTCACACAGGTGACGCACTGGTGGCGCGTTTACCAGCGAAACATTCCGGAATATGGGAACGGGCCGGCGGTTGCGGCCACCAATGGGGTGATTTCTCCAGAAAGGCGCCCCAGTGGCGAAGGCGCGGCTGAACGCCCGGCCGAGCGGCCCTAACTCGCACGCCAGGCACGCACAACAAACGTTCGGGCAGGCGCGTAGCCTGCGAACATTAACGTCTCCGTTCACCGCGCTGGCGCTCTCGACCTTTGGATGGTTGAAGACATGAACGCCTCGCGAACACATGGGCGACAGCACGGTACACATGATCCGGCGTGCGGGCGCGGCAGCCGCCGAAAGCGTCCCGACGATCAATCGCGTCGTCTCGAGCATCCGCGATCGCGGTCGATACAACAGCTGTTGAGAGGCTTACTCAGCCGCTGTCCCGCGCTGTCCCGTCCGTGACACGTCCGGTGAGACAGGTCGGGCGCGTCGGCGATTAGCGGACGAACGCGGACAGATCCTAACCGCGCTGTGCATTAAAACCATCCCGCAATGCTGACAACTCGCGCTTTCGGACTTTGCAATTACGTGTTCGAGATCTTGACGACAACCTGTCACAAGGGGTCCTCAAGGGGGCCGACGGAGTGTCGGTACGCACAGGTGTCGGCAACAGGAAGTTGAAGCTGGCCTACATCGAGGCACAACAAGGAACGCCCGACGAGTCATGACGCGCCGCGTGAAGGCTGCAACACCGCTGAACATCGGCGCCGTCCCTCATGGGACTCCGTAGATAGGATGAAGCGGCCAAACCCTTCGTGACGTGGTAGCTTCCGCTCCACATTGCGAAGACGCGCTCGAGGCGTAGAGAGGCAACCAGCCGTCGAGTATGGTGCAATACGACGTCATCTTGCTTAGGACACTATGTAGCCAGAAATGCAAATGAGGACGGAGCCCTGCGTGGTTGCATTATCTCTATTGATATTGAACTCGATAAGGTTATCGGTACGAACGTCGCGTATGGGTTCCTGCGTAGATTGCTTGGTTTTCGACATTACCCTGAAACGTCACCAACAAATCGATGTTGGACGGGATCGAGCCCAGAGAGGTGTACATCCGTCGCCGAGCCCATTCGCTCGATGGCACAATAGAAGCTATCTCATAAATGGCCCGTCGGGCTCGGCACTCCCGGCGGCCTTGGGATAGCTAAACAGAAGGCGACTTCTCGCGACCCGAAACGCTTGCCGTTGGTGAGGCATTCGGAAGTCTCGCGGAACAAGGCATAACACTTCTCGTCCTGGCAGCTGTAGAATGTCTACGGCTATTTGCCGACTTGCCTGAACGAGCGCGCGCGGCGTCTTCCAGGCGGGGGAGCCACACCACATGAAACAGACAGCCATCCTGACGACGACGTCGCTGCTGTCGATCCTCTTGCTGACGCTTCACATTACGGACGACATTGTCCGTGGGATCTCGAAGGCCGAGCCTTCAAACATTGCGCTGTTCGTCCTCGCGGTCCTCCTGTACGGGACGCTCGTTCTCGCCGAACGGCGATCGGGGCACATCATCATGCTGGTCGTCGGGTTGTTCGCCGTACTCATGCCCGTCCTGCATATGAGAGGGGCACATTATCCCGAGATCGCGAAGTCCACTGGCGGCTTCTTCTTCGTCTGGACACTCTGGGCGCTCGGAGGGCTCGGGGGCTGCACCGTCATCCTCTCGGCGCGTGGACTGTGGAACCTGCCATGGCGCCGGCAAAAATAAGTGGCGTTGGGGACTCCTGGGCAAACCGTGCTCACAGGTTTCAACGGGACACCGTTACGTGTCGGCATTGACGCGGAGCCGGGCTCGATCAGGCGTTTGAAGGTGAAAAATGGGACGGTCATGAAGGGTCGCTGCTAAACTGGAGTCTCGCGAGTAGCCCCAGCCCGCGGAAATCGCCTCGCACCCCCCGCGAACGGATCCGGTCAATCAACTTCATCGTTTAACGAAAGGGACAGAAATGTGTGAAACAGCTAGCCCAACCGAAGTCTTTCACCGGCTCGTAGAAGCGGTCGCGGACCGGAAGCAGTCGGACATTGTCGATGACTGCTACGCGGAAGATGTCGTCGTCGAGCATCCATTCATGATTCCCGAACCGACCACGACGAAGGGACGGGAGCAGCTCCGGGAACGGATGACGAACCTGAAAAATTTGCCGATCGCCATGGAAATTGGCGATGTCGTGGTGCACGAAACGGTCGACCCGGAAGTGATTGTCGGTCAATTCGAGTCGCGCATCACATCGAAACAGACCGGCAAGCGCATCACCACCTGGAACATCCTGGTGCTCAGAGTTCGTAACGGATTGATCGTTTCCTCACGCGATTACCACAATCACGCCGCGCTCGCGGCGTTCATCGGGTCGCCGTCCCAACAACAATGAGTGCGTTCAGACCTGCTTGGGCAAACCGTGCTCACTGCCGAGGACAGGGCGTAGAGTCGCGACGAACGCCGTTATGTTGACTGAATCCCAAGCAGCCGCCGTTTCGGGAGGCCGCTCAACGGGGGAACCATGCTGTCCGGATGGCCCACGTCGCTTCGCGTCATCCTCGTGACCTCACCGACGAGCAATGGCACCTTAACGGGCCCTTCATGCCACAGTTGCCGCGCCGGCCAGACGGACGAGGGCGTCCCTGGCGGGAGCACCGCGCCGTGCTCAACGGCATCCTCTGGATTCTGAGGACCGCGGCTCCCTGGGCCGACTTGCCTGACCGCTATCCGTCGTATCAAACCTGCCACCGACGATTTCAGCACTGGGTCCGCGCCGGCCTGCTGCGGACCATCCTCGAAGTTCTCGCGCAGGCGCTCCACCATGAAGGCCGTCTGGATCTACGGGAGGCATTCATCGACGGCAGCTTCGCGCCCGCCAAGCAGGGAGGCGCCGCCGTGGGCAAGACTAAGCGCGGCAAGGGGCGGCGTAGTGCTGATTGCGCCACATCGGAGGACCCGAACACACCGAACGCAAGACGGTCGCCCGCTCCGTCGCTGCCGGCGGCGGTGGAAGATCGAACGCCTCTTTGCTTGGTTTCAGAACTTCCGACGGCTCGTGGTGCGGTATGAGCGATTCGCCGACAACTTTCTTGGGATGGTACACCTCGCCTGCTGCCTCATCCTGTTGCGAGGTTTATGAGATGGCTCTAGGCTGCCGAAGACTAAAACGCGAAGCGAACCTGATTAATCGGGTGTTCGCGATCGTCCACGATCTGCTGACGAACATGGCAGCTCCGTGAGCTTGATCAGTTGACGGACTCTGAAAAGACTCCGGTGCTTCGTGAGTGACGGACCTATGTATGGTTGGCCATTCACCGCCACGCCCCGAAGGGAGTTCGTCCTTGCGCTTCGCACATTCGGTTTAAAGCCACGAACCGCGCGCGCCCACCTGGATCCGGAGGACGAAGGTGCGCTGGCGCTTCGTAGCGCGGCTGAAGAGGAGCCGTCGAAACGCCGGCTGGAAGCTCTGATTGGCGCCAACACCAAGGAATGAAAGGCGCGAAGGCTGTCAGTTGGAACGTGGTCGAGCCGCTGTCGCGCCATTCATAGGCTTAGCCTCACGAGACATTCGTGACGCAGCAGGCGCATGGCTTCGCTTACAAGACGGAACTAGCGACCCCGATCGCTAGCAGTCGCTCGAGTTGTGGGACAATTCGCTGTTCCGATCGACTATCGCGGGTCGTGTTGCTTTGCATCCCTGGATTTGTTAGGCCGGGCATCCACGCGCCGCTGATTCGGCGCGAGGTGCGACAGGGTCGGACGCCACAGCAGGAGCTGCATCATGTCGAACCCATCTGGACGATTCTGTTGACCGGCGTCGCCATCCTTGCGGGCACGCTCCCCGCAGACGCGCAGCGCCCGCGTGGTGCGCCCATGGAATGCGAGAACCTGATCGGCTTGACCTTTGAGGGCAGCACGTCCGTCACATCCGCGACGTCGATCACGTCCGGAACACTGGTCATCTCTCCGACTGTGACGGTTCAGAACCTGCCGCCATTCTGTCGGGTTCAGGGGTTGAGCAAGCCATCGAGCGACTCGCGCATCCTCTTTGAAGTGTGGCTGCCGCAACCGGATCGCTGGAACAGCCGTTTCCTCTCGACAGGAGAGGGTGGCTACGCGGGCAGCCCGAATTACACACGCAACGGCCTCGACGGCGGCATGGACGAGATCCTGAGAAGGGGGTATGCCACGGC
>JBPYEE010000597.1:0-16130 GCA_051985095.1 Vicinamibacterales bacterium
CGTCTTCCTCGTGCCGCTGGTGTTCTGCGCTCCGGCCGCCACACACCCGCCTCGCTCTCTTGGCTCATCGCCAGCCACGAGCTGAGGCGCTGCCGAACCGGACCTCACCGAGAATGACGGGATCGACCGCGATCGGCCGTTCGTTTTTTCGCAACCACTCGACGATCGTGGGATCCGGCGCAGGTTTCGTCGGTTCACTCAACACGGTCGCGTCGACGAGGAACTTCACAGCGTGTCGGATGAAGACGACGGTATCTTCGAAGGGTCAGATCGTCTTGCCTGCCGAATTACGAAAGCAGGATCGAACCGGGAACGGATTTCGACGTCGAGCGGCTCGATCGCGCGGAGTATCGACTGGTCCGTTGCAAATTGCGGATCAACGATTCGGACTCAATCGGCACGAAAAATCCCTTCTCCGGACAGGAGAGCAGCCAATCCACGACGCCCTGTAAGATACCGTCTTACCTCCGGCGTCAAGAGAAGGCAGCGACGACCCGGTCAATCGAAAGCGGAAGTGTAAAAAGCAAAATCACGGCAAAACAACTGATTGAGAGTGGGGTAGAGGCTGGCGGAGAGCGTGGGATTCGAACACTTGCCGCCCCTTTAGAATCTGTTGCCCAGCGGCGTGAGAATCCGACATGAGGACGGCCCACCGAGAGCAGACAGGGGCCTGACCCGCAACGCTGATGTGAGTCTTGACGCGGTCCGAACGCGGCCTCGCTCCAAAACGCACTGTCCGGCGCCACGCCAACGACGCAACCGCCGGCGTGGCGCCCCTGGATTATGACCGTTCAGGACGATTGACGCGGGCGCTACTCCGTGCGCAACGCGGCGATCGGGTCGACCTTCGTCGCACGGCGGGCGGGCATGTAGCACGCGAGCGCCGCGACCGCGATCAGCAGCGCCGGAACCGTCACGAACGTGAGCGGATCGATCGGCTTGATGTCGAACAGGAGCGACTGAATCATGCGAGCCGTCGCGAATGATCCTGCGACGCCCGTCGCCACGCCGATGAACATCGTCTGCAGTCCCTGACGCAGGATCAGTCCGAGAACGTCCCCCGATCTCGCGCCAAGCGCCATCCGCACGCCGATCTCCCGGACCCGTTGTCTCACCCCGTACGCGACAATGCCGTAGACACCCGCGACCGCGAGCAGCAGGGCGGTGAGCGCGAACGCCGCAACAAGGGTCAGGTTGAAGCGGCGCGATCCGAGCGACGCCCGATAAATCTGCGCGAACGTCCTCACACGCAGCGGCGTGTCCGGCACTTCGTCGCGCAAGATTGCGCGGGCGTCGGCGACGAGCGGCGCGGCGTCGGCATTCGTCTGAATGACCAGGCTCACGCCCGATCGCGGCCGCTGCACCATGTTGACGTACAGGGTGGGCCGCGGCGGCCGCTCGAGTCCGTATTCGTGCGTGTCCCCGACGACGCCGACGATTGTCAGGAGGTGCAGGTCGCTATCCATCGTGCCGAATTGAATCGTGCGGCCGATGGGATCCTGATCCGGCCATCTCGATCGCGCCAACGATTCGCTGACGACGGCGACATGCGGCGCTTCAAAGCCGTCGTGCTCGTCAAATAACCGACCGCGGCGAAGCGGAATGCCGAGCGCCTGAAAGTACTCCGGCGAGACGACGCCGAAATCAGCGGCGCCGCGGCGCTGCGGAAGTTTCGCCAACGCGGCGTACTCCTGAAAATTCCTGGGATTCTCCCGCGGGCTGACTTCGAGAAACATGCCGTCAGGCAGGCCGCCCTCGTCCATCGGCACCGCGTTGACCGCGGCGACATATCGAACGCCGTGAACCCGATGCAAACGTTGGATCAGGCGGCCGATGAGTTGTGACGATCGGGCCTTCTCCGATGCCGGCAGTTGAACGTCGATCGCGAGGACGTTGTCAGTGCGAAACCCGGGATCGACCGACAGCACCCGCAACAGGCTGCGGCCGAGCAGGCCGGCGCCGGTCAACAGCGCAAGTGTCATGGCGAGCTGCGCCACGACGATCGCGCGACCCAGCCGTTGAGCGCGCCGCCCGCCCGCCGCGCCGCGGCCGCCCTCAACGAGCGTATCCCGTGGGGCGCCGGCCGTCGCTCGCGACGCCGTGAACGTGCCGAGCCCGATCGCGACGACAAATGAAATGACAGCACCGATGCCAAGGACCGGCCACCGGATCGTGATCTCGGCGAGTCGCGGCAAATCCTGCGGGGCGAGTGCCAGCAACACGCGGAGCAGGCCAAGGGCGATGAGCACGCCTGCCGTGCCGCTCACGGCTGCCAGCAGCATCGTCTCGGTGATGAACTGCTGCATGACTCGTCGCCGACTGGCGCCGAGCGCGTGGCGGATTGCCAACTCGTGCCCACGCTTGGAGGCCTGCGCGAGCAGCAGATTGGCGACGTCGGCGCAGGCGACCAGGAGAAGAAACGCGACGGCGGCCGACACGAGGTGCAGCGGCGAACGAACACGCCCTGTCAGCGATGCCTGCAACGGGACCGCCGCCGCGCTTCGCAGCAAATAGTCGTTTCGCTCGGGCGCTTCGCGCACGATGCGTTCGACGATCGCAGCGAGATCGACGTTCGCCTGCGGCAGGCTGACGCCGTCTCGCAGCCGCGCGATAGCGAACGCGTTGTGTGACGTCCGGCTCGCGTTCTCCTGATCGAGTTCGCTAGCCAGCCAGAGATCGGTTTGCGGCGGAAAATCGAAGTCCTCCGGCAGAACGCCCACGACTGAATACACCCTGTCCTGCATGCGCAGCCTGAGCGTCGAAAGGTCTCGAGCCGCGCCGAGGTGCTCCTTCCAATACCGTGTGCTCGCAAGCAGCGCCGGCGCACCGCCAAGGCGCATCTCGTCTACTGCGAATGTGCGGCCGATCATCGGGCGGACACCGAGCAGCGAGAAAAAACCCTTCGTGACAACCGCGACAGCGGCACGCGCGGGCTCGGCAGGACCGGACACGCTGGCGACGAAGATGCGATAGGCCGCCATCGCGTTGAAGGAATGACTCTGATCGCGGAAATCGTCGAAGTTCGGATCGGCGAGACGCGAATACGTCCCGCGAGGGTTCACCTCCCAAATCGCCAGCAGCCGATCCGGCCGGGGAAACGGCAGCGGCCGGAGGAGAACGCCGTATACGACGCTGAAGATTGCTGAGCTCGCGCCGATGCCGACCGCGAGCGTCAGGATGGCGAGCGTGGCAAACGATGGCTGCCGCGAGATCCATCGCGCGGCATATCGCAGATCCTGAAGGAACAGGTTCATGGCCGGATTAGACGGATCGGGGTGGCTGAAGGATGCCCGGAGATCGTGGCAAATAACGGCACCACGGCAGGATTCCGCAATGTCCAGCGGCATTGCCGCGCTTTCGGCATGTTCCGCCTTCTGCGTCAGCAGAGCGCTGAGAATCGCCGGGTTGATCCGCTTCGTGCTCCGCGGCTTGGCGCTTTGCTGCCGATTCCCGCTACACACGCGTGGCTGCGGCGCTCCTCGGCATCGACGTGCATCTGAAACCATTCCAGCCGAAGGCCTCGGCAACGCGGCGCTTCCCCGCGCGCGGGATCCGCGTGCAGCGCCGCCGACGCAAGGGGTCGACGTGTATCAGCAGACCCCGAGCTCCTGCTGGCCGAGGGACTTCTGGCGTCGCGGAAGGAACGGGCGCTCGCCGCGCGGGCCGACGAGCTCGGCATCGGGGCGGTCGACGCCCTCGAAGTCCGTGAGCATGTGCTCGCTCGATCGTGAAGGTAGAAGATAGGCGCCAATGATGACATCGTCATTCAACGCCGACTTGGCGAACCGACGAAAGACCGTGCACGGTGGAGGCGCGTCAGCTTTCGCGACCGTCGTGGCGCTTCCGGGTCAATATTTGGCGCAATTCCGATGCGCACGATGCGCGACGAGCGCAAACGACGCAGTCTACACACGTAATACACGCGCGCGCGAGTGCTCTGGGCGTGGCGACGACCTCACTCGGCCGCAGACCGGCGCAGACTCTCCGTCGCCCGCCTCAGTTCCTCTCTAAACGCATGACGACGGGAGTACCTCTGGTGCAAGCCGACCATCCACGCGGACAGATCTCGGTGGCGGTCCGCCGGCGCCAGTCCAGCGCAAGAGGCGACGAGCATCGCGGCATGACCGTAGTGTCGACGTCGCGAGTTGCTCAGGAGTCCTTCGACGCGCCTCTCCGCGGCGACGCACATGGCGTCGACCATCGATGCCAGATCCTCTTCGGCCAACGTGATAGCGGACGACAAGTCCTGGATCAGCGTAGCGATCGACGGCGTGCCCAGCTTCGGCCGCCGTTCGACGTCATCAGACGAGAGAACATCCAGCGGCTCGCGACATGTCGAATCGAGTTCGGCAAGAAGCGTGTCGCTGACGCGGCTTGAGGTCTCACGCGCGAGCAGGACCGCGAACGACGGGAACAGTACATGACCCGGATGATCGGCGCTCGACCAGCCAAGGCCAGGGGCTTGCGATAGCAAGTCGGCTGCGGCGCTAATATCGCCCGCGAGAAGGCGAAGCACCCCGTGTTGCCGCCCGGCCCCCTTGGGGCAGCGGGGCAGCACCCTCTTTGCCTTCCTCCGAAGAGCAGTTGGGCTGCGATCCTCTGCAACCAGCCATCGCAGCAATCGTGTTAGCGTCGGAGTGGCATGCCATGCCGCGGCCAGGCGTTTGGCCACGTCAGACCGCTTCAGTTGTTGTGCCGCCAGCACTCCACCGTCAAGAAGTGCACCTTGCCAATGCGACTTGCCCACGAGTACCGCACAGACATCGTACGCGTGAAGGGCTCCGGCCCAATCGTCTCGATCCACCAGCGCGTCGCACCAGGCAAGGCACGTCTGTGGTCGCTTCGTCTCTCGCGCGAGGCGCTCGAGGCCATCCACGCCCTCGAGGCGCTCGACAGCCTCCCGAAGCCAGCGTTCGTGGTCGCTCTCCCATTCGTCCTGCGAAGGCCGTCGGCGCCCGAGGTGCTTCACCCATCGCGGCAGGAACGCGCCAAGATCGGGCAGCGCCCCTGCGGACACGCCCTCCATCTCCGTGATGGGGTTCAGGATCGTGCTAATACTCTTGACCTTCTCAATCGTCTTGAACACGGCCCCGGCGCGATCAGCGAGAGGCGTCGTCGTGTAGACGCTCGTCACGTACTGCACCACGCATGCGTGAACGTCAACACTCAAAACATCGTCAACCAGCTCGTGCTGGCCGAGATCGATGTCCGCCGCGGATATGGGGATCAGCAGCGCTTCGAAGATGGCTCGAGCGGTGGCGTGGTCGCCCGCCCAGAAGGCCCGCGAGGCTGAGCCCAGATGCTCATTCACGTCGCCCGGGTCGGCGTACCCAAGATGTCGTGCCGCGTCAGCGAACGACCTGCATCGTCGAGGGCTCGGGACCACCGACGATGTGGCTTCCAGCCAGCGTCGCCCCTGGCTGCACGGGCGATCAACGACTCGATTACGCGAGCTCGTTGCGCGTCTCCGAATTCGTCCAATACGCCGCGGACGAACGTGCGGAGCTCTGGAGCGGTCATCGCCTCGAGAGCGGTGACAACATCGGTGTCGACGGATTGAGCGGTGGGCAGCCGAGAACGCCGACGGACCATCATTCGGTTCCCTGTGCCCAGTGCGCCAATCGCGCGAGCTGTACCTCCGCCCTTGGAATCTCGTAGCCATCCTCATCCACGAGCAGAGACGGCCAGTGCCACGCGTCCGTTGCCACGTGGGCGTGTCGAACACGGGACCATGGATCTGCCCATCCTGGTGCACTCCCAACAACCACCTCGAGGGGCACATTTCGCTCATGCGCCTCCTTCAGCAGGTGGTAAAGCGTGGACTCATCTCGATGAACCCAGGGCGCAGGCAGCATCGCATCGAGGAAACCCCACCGAAGCCGAACGGATCCATGAAGGCGTCCGTACTGATAGAGGTCGTACAGTGACTTCGCATCTGCCTCGAGTCGACGCCGGAACTTGGCGTGTGCGCCGCTGCGCAGATACTCCCGCATCGTTCGGTCGTCGCCGAACGGACGGCTGATCCCGCAAGACCCCTGAACGAGAAGCGCCGTCGTAATCGTCAGCGCTCGGCCTCGCCGATTGAGCTGTCGCGTCTTCTGCGGAGGGCCCAGTTCCGCCAACCGACGGTCACCGGGATCCACGGCAAGTGTGCGAAGGAGCGCCCTGACATGCACGGCACCGATGATCTCGTAATCAGCTAACCTCGCGATCGCGAGGGTCATCTCGTCGTTGAGGAATGTTGTGACCTCGCGCGTTTCAACATCAACGAGCGCGAGCGCCTGCGGTCGCTTTGCCGGAAACGCGTGCAGGAGCACACGCCGCATCGCGGCCAACTGCCGGGCGTGAGCGTCTCGGTCGCGCTCAATCCGCTTCTGGTGAGCTTCCATCGCGACGGGATCCGGACGCATCTCCGCCCACCGTCGCATGTCGCTCACTCGATCGCGGACAGCCTCCCGCATCGATCGAACGGCATCGTGTAGAGGATCGATCTCCCAGCGGCCATCCTTGCGAACGATCACCGCACCGCTGCGCCCAAACCGAGCCGATTCGGTCCGGAGCGGGCTCCATCGGCTCCGCGCCGACACGAACGCCATTACGTCGCCGCCGGACATCGTGGATTGATGTGCATCGAGCACGGCAACAGCCACACGCTGCGCCGACCACGAGTTGGGCACGCCGTCGCGCCATGCTTCGTCCAAGGCGGTGACCGTGACCGGGTGATCCGTAGATGGTAGCGGGCTGCAGGACGGCTGACCCGTCGGCAACGGCGCACCCCGCGGAGGCCGAAGACCGAGCCGAAACAGCCAGAAGCTGACCTCGTCGTCGTGGGGATCAAGTGCGTAGAGATCGGCGTCGCGATAGATCGGTGAACGCGCCGGCTTGCACCGCTTCAGCGACACAAGGGCCTGCTCGCTATTGGGTGCGATGCCTGCCGCCACGAACCTCGTGGCGACCTCCTCGAGAGTCATCGGCTCGCCGCGCTCGAGCAGTGCCACAAGCAGGAGGCTGTAGTAGTTGGCGTCCGGACTGGACTTGGCGTCCTCAATCCGAGGCTGCTGGATGCCAAGGGCGGCGCAATAGACGTTGCTGGTAGTGGTCATGCCCGCCTGGTCGCGAGATCCGGCTCGGTTGCTATGTCTTCAGCCACCGGCCAAAGACCTCGTTCAAGAGCGTCTCGTCGAGATAGAAGCTGGTCGACTTGAGTCGCTCGAGTAAATCCGGCACCTTGACCAGGCCTTGCTCAGCCCCTGACCGGAGCACGCCCAGCGTGCCGGTCACTCGCAAGTGTCGGCGCTTCGCCTCTGCCCGGCCGGCGGCTTCATCAATCAACAGCAGATCGGCATGCACCGTCTCGGCGAGCGCGATCGCCGCCCGTTCACCGAGATCCAGATCCTCCGTAACCATCGAGACGGCGTCAGCTGTCACCTGCCGCACTTCGACCCAGGCGGGCGGCTCCGTCATCCACGCTCGCACGACGGGTGGCGCGCCGGCGGCGGAGAGTTCACGGGCGACAGGCTCCGGCACCAGGACCTGGCCATAGAAGCGCTGGAGAAGTTCGATTTGTTCGAGCAGGATTAGGTAGTGCAGCGGCCCGCTGTCGGCCACGATGATCATCGGCTGGGCAGAATCCCGAGTTCTCGTTGCGCTTGCAGATCGTCTTCAAGGTCTGCCGCCGTGTACTGCAGCGGCACGTGGTGCTTCTTGAGCAGCGCGTGCACCTCGAATCGCGAGTCCAAGGCCAACAGCCGACGCACCTGAGATTCTGTCAAGGCACCGGTACGATAGGCCTCAACCGCGAGGGCTTCGAGTGCGCGACGCGGCACGTCCTCCCACTGCTCCTCGAGGGCGGCGGATATGTCGTCGGGCAATTGAATGGTCACCCGCATGGTGCAATTTTACCGCCGAACTTCAGCGGTCGTGCGCGAGGGGCCGCGACGCAGGATGATGTCGGGGCCGCGCACCGGTGGAACCCGCCGGAACCCCGGAACTTGAACAGTGATCGGGGCGGCTGCAGTTGAACCGCCCCGCCCAAGACATGGAGCCGCATCTTTGACCCCGAACACCAGCTCGCTCGCGAACGAGCTCAGGCTCAACTTGAACCCCGTCTTTCAACACGAACCGGGTGTGCTGGTGTTCTGTCACCCTCGACCTGGTCGGAGCGTCTATCGCACGCTGCGGATTCCGCAATACGTCGCCCAGCGCGTGCATCGGCGCTTGCGCCCGACTAGAACGTCTGTCTGGTTCCCGAAAAGCGTGAGCCGGTTGCGCAACGCGCCATCGGGTCGGCGACGGAACGGTAGGGGAACACAATTGGATCACTACTGGAACAATCGTGGATCACATTGCGGCAAGCGACCGCACTACGCCGAAGGCTTAGGGATGGTGTCTGATCAATAAAAGATGAGCATGGGTGCGAGCAGCGCGCCACGGCTGCTTTCACTGCCTTCGTCATACGGGTGCGTCACGGACGCTGACGCGGGGCGTTGATGTGAACACTGTGGCCGAAATTGGCGGATGGGCCGACATTAAGGTGCTGCAGAAGTACTTGCACCCGACCGCCGCGCAGCAGCGCGCCGCGGTCGACACAATCGGAAGCCGTATGTAACAGCGGACGGCTTGGTCAGTGGCAAGGCCGATGGCGCGCGCAAGCCTTGCAATATCGGACCGATTGTCAGCGATTCCAATGCGGCTTTGACTGAAAAACGTTAGCGGCGGCGCACGGATCGTGCCAATCTCATTTTGTGCGGAACGTCGGCTCAAGCTATTCTGAAGAACCTTGGGGTGGAGGAGGTGACGATGCCACAAACCGAGGAGCCAACCGTTAAGAAAGTGATTTTGGATTTCGCCGATGCGTGGAATCACCACGATGCGAAAGCCATGGCCGACTTGCATACGGAGGATGTGAATTTCGTCAACATCTTCGGGCAGTGGTGGAATGGGCGCAACGAAGTCGAAGAAAGTTTGCGGCGGGGACATAGTGCGCCATTCGCCAAGAGCAAGATGTTGCTCAACATCGAGCAAGTCAGATTTTTGGCCCCTACCATCGCGGTGGTGCACGGAACAATGGATTGGTGATGCACCTCTCGAAACGTTGGGCCGCTGCCACTCCATTCGAGTTCTCGTGAAAGCAAACGGAAGGTGGCTCATTAGTAGCTTTCAGAACACGCTCATTCGTGCGGGTGACCCTGCCGCTCGGAAGGAGTAACCCGTCTCACAAGGGACCCTGTTCGAGGCGGTCGCGCCGTGTCTCGAGTGGCGTTTCAATGTGGCGTTCGCGCTATCTGTTCATCAGCGTAGACCTCCGACGACAGCGCATCGATCGCAGGCCGGGTTTAGTTGAATTGAACAGAACCGTTCACGTTATTGGGCGTGAAAAAGGCCCGTGTTTACGGGCCTGTTTGAATAGAAGAGTTGGCGGAGAGGGTGGGATTCGAACTCACCCCGACCCTTTAGATTCTGCAACTTGCAGATTCTGCACTGCCAGGGTTGCCGCGAATGCCGGCGATGCCGTCGCGCATTGCCCGCTATTGCCCGCCAGCTCCGGTCCGCTTTGCCCCCGCAGTCAGTGTCGCGCACGCACTACGAACTCCCTTGCCCCCGACAACTTCGTAGTATATTTCGTAGTATGACACTCGAAGAGATCCTGCGCCGACCGGAGAGCAAGACCCTCGAGTTCAAGCGGGACCTGTCCTCTCCCCGACCGGCGTTGTGCACCCTGGTCGCGTTCGCCAATTCAGCCGGTGGACGGCTGGTCCTGGGTGTTGAAGACGAGGACAAGAGAGTTGTGGGGATCGAGCATCCCCTCGATCTCGAGAGGCACATCGCGAATCTGATAGCGGATTCGATCCAGCCCACTTTGCTTCCAGAGATCGAGATCGTGCCATGGCGCCGCATGCACGTGCTGGTCGTACAAGTCCATCCAAGTGCGCTTCGGCCACACCATTTGAAAACGGAAGGGGTCGAGCGGGGCACGTATGTGCGACTGGGTTCGACCAACCGTCGGGCCGACGCGGCCCTGATCGCGGAGCTGCGCCGCCGCATCGATCTCGAGAGCTACGATGAGCAGCCACTCGCCGCGGTCGACTCCGAAGCGATCGACTTCGCAGCTGCTTCGGAGTACTTTTCAGAGCACAGAATCTTGCGACGGCAGGATCTGCGAACGCTCGGCCTTGTCGTTGATCATCAGGGCCGCAACGTGCCAACGGTGGGTGGAATGATTCTGTTCGGCACGGATCGGCTGGCGCATGTCCCCGATGCATGGATCCAGGTCGGGTATTTTGCCTCGAAGGACAAGACTCGCCTCGCAGATCACGCTGAGCTCCGAGAATATCCGGTCCTGGCGATCGAACAAGCCCTCCGGTTCGTCGAGCGGAACACCCGGATGGGTGCGGAGTTCGAACGACTGAAACGTCGTGACCTTCCGAGCGTTCCGCCAACAGCTCTGCGAGAAGCACTCGTAAACGCGGTGGCGCACGCCGATTACTCACAGCGCGGAGCCCCGATCAGAGTTTCGGTGTTTGAGGACCGTGTGGAGGTTGAGAATCCGGGAATTCTGCTGCCCGGTCTTACGGTCGAAGAGCTCCGCGAAGGTGTCTCTCGACTGCGCAATCGCGTGATTGCCCGTACGTTCAAAGAACTTGCACTCATAGAGCAATGGGGCAGCGGGATCCAACGGATGATGTCGGCGTGTTCGAGCGCAGGCCTGCACCCGCCGGAGTTCATCGAAATCGGACTGCGGTTCCGCGTGATCATTCGAACGGAACGAGTCCGGCCACCCGCCGTGGACGAGATCGAGCGCCGTCTCCTCGCCTTCGTGCACGCACCAGGTGGTCGTTCCACGGCCGAAATCGCTGCGCATATCGGATTGACTCTCCGGGCAACGCAGCATCGCTTGGCCAAATTGAGCGAAAATGGATTAGTCGTGGCGATGGGGTCGGGACCGAAGGATCCGCGTCGCAAGTGGCTGGCGGCGGGACCCAACAAGAGCACATAATCCGTCGCGATCGGCTGGTCGAAGAAATTCCGCAGACCTGCACGATACCGACGGTGAACAGTGCTGGCTGGGACGTCGTGTCCGGGAGACTGCACCCGTGCAGCAACGCGGTCCGCAGCGAACTCCGCCGATGGCACCAGAGGAACAGAATGTGAATCTCGTACCCGGATGTCCTGAGGTCCTGCAGCCAACGCGCATGCGACCGGCTCGCCAGAGTGGTCTCGAACGCAAAGCTCTCCCTGCGATCCGAGAGCTCGCGCAACCTCGCGAGCATCACACGGCCAGCGGCGATCGACACACTCTCGGGGTTGAAAGCTGAGAGCCCGCGCGCGATGACATCGGCATCGACGAACTCCGTGACAGCAAGCGCATCACGCAGCAGCGCCGGAGCGACAGTCGACTTGCCTGCGCCGTTCGGCCCGGCGAGGATGACGACGCTTGGCGGCGATTGGCTCACGTCATCTTCCAGAATGCGCGCTCATCCAACGGCTCGGCTTACGTGGTCGGCATGTTGGCCGCCGACAGGCAATCAGTCGAGCGGAGGGATCAGCTCGGGCGGCACGCGCACCTTGATGGACCGCGCCCGGCCCGGCACCGCCTCGATGAGCCCCAAACGGTTGAGGGTCACGATCATGTTGTGCGCCGAAGGCGGCGTCACTTCGAAGTACCACTGAATGTCGGCCTCCGCCGGCGGTCTTCCGTGCAGCTTCGTGTACGTCGCGATATAAGCGAGGTACTGGCCTGGAGTCTGGTAAATCGCATGGTTCACACCCCGCCGGGGACGGCAGCGCTCCGCAACAACTGGGCCACCCCTGAAAATAGGGCAGCCAGCGTCGAGGCCGTTTCGGCTGGCGCGATGATGACGAGACTGCCGTCCCGAGGACGCTGCACCGTCACAGTGGACACGAGGCGCTGGACGTCAGCAGCGGACAGTGGCTCCGGCACAGCGGCGGTCGTATCCGCACGGTCCTGCGACTCGTCGGCAGCCGCCACGACCGCGTCGATTTCGCGATCGGTGACATCGTCCTCCGCGAAGACGACTGTGGCATCGCCGCGGGTCGGCTCCGGCGCAGGCGTGACGACGCGCTCGAGACGGCTGAGGAAGCTTCCGGACCGCTCGAACGTCACCTCGTCGGTCGCGCCGTCGAACAGCCCAGTAAAGAACGCCTTCTTTGACCCAACGATGTCCGCAATTCGCGACTCGATACCGGGTTCGCTCACCAGGTTGTAGACATCGATCGGGCGCCGCTGGCCGAGACGGTGAATCCGGCCGATGCGCTGCTCGAGCACCGCCGGGTTCCACGGAAGTTCGATATTGATGCAGGCACTCGCCGCCCGCTGCAAGTTCAGGCCGACGCCGCCGGCATCGGTGGCGAACAGGACGCGACACGCCGGATCGTCGTGAAAATCAACGAGGTTCTGCGTGCGTCGCTTCTGGCCCTCATCGCCCGTAAAGAAGGCCGTTCTCACGCCCTCGCGTGCGAGCTGATCGCACGTCGCCCAGTGGGCGAGCCGGAGCATCCGTCGCCATTGGCTGAACACTACCACCTTGCGTCCCTGGGTGAGCGCGAGTTGAGCGAGGAGCTCGCGCAACTCCATCAATTTCGGGCTCCCAAGCCCACGCAGCGTGGCGCTCGTGGGCCGCTCGATCCGTGACAAATCAGACCAGATCTGCTCGAAGCGGAGCTGGGCGATGCCGTTTGAGATGATGCGCTGTGTGGTGAGCAGCATCATCAGCCGCAAGAAGTCAGCCTGCGTGAGGGGACGCCGTTTTGCCCGTCCGAGAATTTGCGCGATTGGCATGTTGAGCGCATCGTGCTCCTCGATTTGCTCAGGGGTCATCTCGATGGGGATCCGGACGTCGGTTCGCGCAGGCAACTGCGAAAGCACTTCTTGACGCACACGCCGCAACATGCAGGCGGCGAGCCGCGTCCGGAGGGTATCGAGATTTCTCGCGCCGCCGATATCGAGCTTTCCATCCGCCGGCGTGGTGTGCCACGAGGCGAGGCGCCATTTCGGCTCCAAAGCGAGGTCGTCGACCCACTCGACAATCGACGCGAGCTCGTCGAGCCGGTTTTCCATCGGGGTGCCGGTCAGAACGAGGCGGTACGGCGGATCGAGGCGCTTGACGGTGAGCGCCGTCTTGGTCGCCCAGTTCTTGATCCGCTGCGCTTCGTCGAGGACCACAATGTCCGGGCTCCAGTCGCGAACGATCTCGAGATCGCGGATAAGCTGCTCGTAATTCCCCAGAAGAAACCCGCGCTGGCACTGTTCGAACGCGCCCTGGCGTTGCTGCGGACTACCATCGATCACGGCGGCGGGAATATCGGTGAAGAGCTGCCACTCACGAAGCCATTGCGGCTTGAGCGCGGCCGGCACGATGAGCAACCCGCGGCGGACGCGGCCGGCGTGCCAAAGCGCGTGGCACGCGGCAATGGCCTGTGCCGTCTTACCCAGGCCCATATCGTCGGCAAGCAGCAGCCGCCCCCGCTCGAAAAACCGTTGGACTCCGCGCTGTTGATAGTCGTAGAGCGATTGCCTGAGCGTCCGCAGCTCGTTCTGCAACTCTTTCAACGCGCTCGCAGTCTGGATTTGACGCGTGAGTCGCCGGCGCTCCTCGTGAAGCAGCGTATACAACGCCGGCTCGCCTTGTCCGTTGCCTAATGCGGCCAACAGCCGATCCACGAGCGCGAGGCGCTGCGGCGGTGTGTCGGGGACGTCGACTGCCCAGCCTTGACCGCCGCTGGGCCGCAGCCATCGCCGCAGATCGCGATCGGGGCTACCGTCCACCCATTGAATCCGAGCCAGCCAGTCGCCCGGCCCGGTCAGCGGCCGGATGGGATCCCACCGCAACGGCGCCGGCTTGGGGGCCGTTTTGCCGTCCATATCGCCTCGGAGGGGGCGCTCCGGAACGACAGCCTCAAGCACAGCAAGGAGGTGCTTGCACAAGCCGAGCGAGTTCCGAAGAAAGTCGGGACACTCGCAGCTGCCGTCGAGCGGAGCGATCCGACGCAGCAGGGTACGATAAGGGCGACCGTGCGCGTCACGCCGTTGGGTCGCGTACAAGCCGATCGGCCGGTCCGGCGGGCGTCGGACAATCTGAATGTCGTCCTGACGAGCCGACGCGCAGCGGCGAAGTACCGCCTCGAATGCGTCGCGCTGAACCGGCCAGTCGCCGCCATGGGTGATCGAAAGCACGTGACGAACCAGGCTTTCGGGCGGAATATGGCCAGTCCGCCGATGGGCGCGCGCCAGGAGCGTTTGATACGCCTCAGTCTCGGCGATCGCGAGCGCTTCGCGTTGGGATGAACGGCTCTGCATGTCTTTCCCCATGTTTTTAGAATCAGAACGTATGCGGCGAGTCTGACGTATTCTTTCGCACGCGTCCAGATCGGAACCGGCGTCGTCCGGCGCCGGCACGTCAGCGCGAGGCGGGCATGACCACGAAACATCGAGCGTACGATGAGGAGGCGTGGAAGGAGGCCAGACGGATCTGCCGGCTCAATCGCCGGCAACTCGACATGGCCCGCGCGCTCGGGATGAATCCGAAGAAACTGCCTCGACTACGCCCGAGCCAGCAGCAACGTTGGAAACTCCCCGTGGGGGCATTCATCGAAGAGCTCTACAGAAAGCGGTTCGGTAGTCGTCCTCGCCACGATGAACCGGAAAAACCGGCGTCCGGATCGGCCAAGCCGCCCAGCCGTCAACACCATACGCCCGTGCCGCACCGCCTCCATGATCCAGCGTCGGCCCGTAACTCCCTATCACAGCTCGGGGATTTGATCTGCTACCTGACGAATCTTGCCGACGATGTCCAGAGGTGGCTCGCGCACAACATGATCGATTCGGATGTGCTGCGGCAGATCAGCGCGGAACTTCGAGACATCGCATCGGCGCTCGAGGCGGGCGCGTCGATTGACCCGATTCCGGGCATTCCGATCCCGCCTCTCTCGTCGCGCCCGCCGCATCGGACGTTCCGGTGACACGAGGATCAGGAAGCCACGTTCGATGATGATGACGAGATCGCGTTCTGAAATCGTGGCGCGAAATTACCTGGGATGGCCAAGGCCGGCGATCAATTGTGACTTGCGTGTCTCCAACGTTGCCATCCGCGCCTTCAGCAGCTTCAGTTCCCGGTTGACGTTCGCCAGCTGGGTCTTCAGCTGCTGATCCTTTAGATACCTCTGTCCACGCCTTCTTTTGACCAGCCTCTCGACCTCCCGGCGGAGCAGACGCAGGAAGGGATTCCCGTAGACCGAGTTGACCCGGCAATGAAGCCTTCCGGCCCGTATGGCTTCAACGATTTCATCCTGCGTCAGGCCGAATTGGTTTCGCGCGGACTTGTCGCTCAGCGTCGCGCCCTTGCGCTGCCATTCGAAATCAGAAACGCCCATGCGGTCCTCAATTGCGTCCAGCAACGATATTGATTGACGCCTCGCCAATGATCTCGAGCTTGCGAATGACGACATCCTGCCGCATCCGCTCAGCCACGAATGCGTCGCGGCCCACCGATGTGTACTGTTCGAATGTCGTTGATTGTGTCGCAGATGTGACCGAGGTGGACCCGCTCGTCCTTCACAGCGCTCCTCGGCCAGGATGCGGTCGCTCAGCGCTGGGTGCAGACTCGCACCCGTCAATACATCGACCCCGCGGTCGAGTAGCTCTTCGAGATCCTGACCAAGCCCTACGACGTCCAGCAACGAACGATCGGGATCCATGTCTACGAGGAGATCGATGTCGCTGTTGGTGCGATCATCGCCACGCGCGACCGAGCCGCACACGCGGAGGTTGCGCGCCCCGTGGTGCGCTGCTATCCGAAGGATGTCGTCACGCTTGTGCTGCGGGTTCATGCGGGCGGTATCGGCGGATCCCCATTGTAGATGGCGGCGGGCGTCTGATCGCAGGAGACGTGCGACCCTGGGAAGGTGCATTCACATGACCGACGCGCGTCCGATCCTGCGCGGGTTCCGCAGAAGAGGAAATCACGCGTTGCCCCGGGAGAACCCACGTGGCCAGTCAAGTCTTTGAAAACAAAGGACCGCATGGCTGATGAGAGGGTGCCTCAACCACCCATGTGGCCTACCTCACAACCCATAAATGTAAATATTTGATTATTAATGACTTATTGGCGGAG
>JBPYEE010000598.1:0-5329 GCA_051985095.1 Vicinamibacterales bacterium
GATGGCGACCCCTGACAGTACGGAGAGCGAAGTGATCGCAGCTACGAGCGGCGGATTTTAGCGGTGTGGTTGACGTTACGGCGCGAGCGAGACACTCACCGTCACTCCAGGCACGGGCACGGACACATCAATCGGTGAGTTGTCCGTTTCTCGAGTGAACTCGACCACGTACTCGTCCGCCGCGCGAACCTTCACGCTCGTGATGGCTGCCGAAATGGCCTTGACCTTACCTGGCAAGCCGGTGAGAGCGGCGATCCGTTCATATGTGCCGCCCGTGCTTTTGGTGAGCGCCATGCACATCTCAGGTTCATTTCCCCGCGCGGTGGAGCCGTACGCAATGACGATCGCATATGCTCGCCCGCCGCGGCTCACCAGCTCCTGAATCCAGCGATTGAAGTCCTCGAGCTGCCGGCCGCTGACCTCAGGACTGTCAGACGTAATCACGACAAAGACCGGCCACCGATCTCGCGCGTTCTTGACGAAGCGCTCGTCGACTTCCATCAGACCGTCAACCAGTGCTGTGCCCGTCGCCGTGCTCGCGAACAGCGTGTTGACACCCGCCCGCAACTCGCGGCGGTCCGCCGTAGGCTTGACTTTGATGCGGAACTGCGGCGAGATGGTCCCAAGCACAACGTCGTCCTCAGCCGGTATGTCGGCAAGGAGCGACTCGAGGGCCGTGCGCATGGGAATGATCGTCGAACCGGACAGAAAGCCATTGTCGACCAGCACCGCGATGCGGCTACGAAATCCGGCCGCCTGCGCGACGCGTGTCACTTCGCGACGCTTGCCACCCTCGCTGACTTGGAAGTCGCTGGCCGTCAGATCGCGGACCGGCGTGCCGGTGCGATCGAGCACGGTCACGAAGAGTTGTTGGGGATGATTCTTGGCCTGGATCGGCGTACCACTTGTCACGACCAGAACCACCACGACTAGGGAAACCGCGCTGGCGAATGTTCCGGCCATGGGTGCTGCTATGCCTCGCTGGGGTGCCGGTAGCGTACGTGGAGTCTATCCGTCGGTCGAGGTTCACCGCAAGAATGGACTCGACGTTAGGTGCGGTCGACTCAACCATCCCGCTCCAGATCGTGGAGGACCACGCTGGTGAGTTTCAGCGCCGCCTCTTTGAAGATGAGCCGCTGGCCGACCATGAACCGGGACTCACCGTGTTCTTGATTGGATACCGCTGGCTCCCGTCCGCTGCGAAAACTCCGCCATAGCCTGATCACTCGACAAAACTGACAGATCGACGCCGTCGCAGGAGGACGGCGTGTCCCTCCTGGAATTACGAAATCCGCTTGCCTTTCGGGGCTTGTGCGGGCAGCAGGAACGTCTTGATCAACTCACCCTCGCCGCCGACGGTCATGCCGGGAAAGCGCGTGTACCACTCGCCTTCGGGCACGTCCGGCTCCGTGTCGAGCCATCCCGCGAGCAATTGGAGCTGCGTTGCTGGATTCTTGCGGCTCTGAACGCGATCGAGCAGATGCTGAAACAGCGCGGGCGGAAGATTCTGTCGGCGAACTTTCGGCACGGCCGTTCAGATGCCGTAAAAGCCGCGTGTCAATCGCTCCTTGATGCGGGCGGCTTCAATCGGATCGGCCGCCGCCGCGAGCTCCTTCGCCAGCAGTCCCAGCTCCTCCGGACTAAGGCGGTTTCCCTTTCCTTCAAGTGCGCTCAATTCCGCCGTTTCGAGGGCAACTTCCTCGCCGGTTGGCTTGCGCGCGATCACCCGGCCGCCGGTTAACGCTTGCCGAACGAACCAGTGGTACACGGCCAGCGCACTTTTGATTACCTCGGTGCGCTTCGAGTGCGTCAATTCGGCCATCTGGTCAACCAACGCCAATTCAGTCGCGCTCAGAACAGGCTGCACTCTGGCCATACTCTCCTCACACTCATTTAGCACTCACATTTTACTCCGATAGCCTCATACGTTGTCCAGGAACCAAATCTCTACTGCCTCTACCGAAAACTCCGCCGACGTCGGATCACCGATCATTGGCCGATGAACACAGTCGGGAGAGTTGTCGCTCCGAAAGGTCGACTCGATCTATGCCCCAGGACATCGTTGTTGAACTGGGCCGCGCCTCGGGGCACGCTTTCGCGATGGATTCGTTGCCCGAGCCGCTCGCCTATTTCGTTCTGCTGGTCTCTGGTTGGGTGAATCGCAAGCAGCAGGCGATCATCGACTACCTGCTCGAGGAGAACCGGGTGCTTCGCGCAGCGGAGGAGTGCGTTGGGCATCGGGGTCGCTGCCCGTTGCCGCCCGTTGCCGACGGGCTGACGAGAACTCGCGCGGGAAAGTGCGGAATGTTTGTGGAGATAGCTCAGCTAGATCTCGACCAGGCCAAGACTGATTGCAAGCGCTTGATCCACCTGCTTCATTGTTGCTGAGCGCAGGACGCCCAGGCGTTTTGCGAGTCGCCGACGGTCGATCGTCCGGATTTGATTGAGCAGAACAACCGAGTCGACGTTCAACCCACCTTCAGGAGCGTTGACGAGGACGCTCGTCGGCCCACGCCGAAAGACGTTTGAGGTCACCGCCGCGACAATCGTCACCGGACTGTGCAGATTCCCGATGTCGTTCTGCAGAATAACGGCGGGCCGCGTCTTTTGGATCTCGGCCCTCAGCGCCGGATCGAACGAGACGAGATGCACCTCACCCCGTTTCGGAGTTAACCGTTTCTGTGTTGCCACGCCTGTTCGTCCAGCGCGAACCAGTCTTCGGCAAGCTGCAGGTCCATCGCAGCGTTTGCCTTATAGCTCGCGGCGAGGTGTTTGCGGAGGTTTGCCCGAGTCTCCGTTCTCACGTACCAATGGACAGCGCGGTCAATTAAGCGGCTGCGCCGTCCCTTCCCCGCCACCCGGTCCATAAGGCGGACTGTCCCCTCGGGCAACGTGATGTTCAACCGTTTGGTCATTGTTGATTAGCCGCTCCGGATTGTATACACACTAACTATGCGTATAGTATATCACGACGGCGAATGATCATCAGAGGGAAGCTGACGCGTCGCCCGATTGCGCAATGTGTCAACGGTCAGCGCCGAAGAATTCACTAACCCGAGCGGACTCGCTCCGCGAACACGTGATGCGTGAGCGCTTCGTCCGAAGTATCAAGGAATCGTGTCTCGATCGGTTAATCCTCTTCGGTGAAGCCTCATTACGGCGAGCGGTTCGCAAGTTCGTGGCGCATTATCACGAAGAACGGAATCATCAGGGTTTCGGCAACGTGCTGATTGTCCCGGTTGGTGGTCAGGCGCCCCCCCACGACCGCGTCGCCTGTCGTGAGGGTCTGGGCGGTCTCTTGAAGTACTACCATCGACCGACGGCCTAGGCTGGCGCAGAATCCGCTCTGAAAACAACAACCGAGCGGTCGCGAATCGGACGGGCGGTGCAGGGCTCGATACCGATCGTAGTGATTGACCACGCCCGCGCAAGCACTCGTCGCCGCCTGACCAGCGATTCAGTTCTTGAACCACGAGGCGCTACCGAGGCATTCCATTTGCCGCAGATCCCGCGTGGTGGCGTCGATCGAATTGTTGGACATTCCGCGATCCGCGACACCGCGCTGGCGTTCGCGATCTTCAAGGACGACGTAGGCATATACTTTGTGACATAAAGCTTAGGTGAGAATGCAAACATGCCTCGTCGCAGCAGCCCAACTCGTGCGCATTCCGGTCAAAATGAACACAGAATCCGGTGATCGGGAAACACCAACTCCGATCATCGTGAACGTCGATCGATAACGAAACCGCACATCGTCGCGACGGGCGTCTGGGGCGAAGCCGGTTTGCTCCGAAGGGTCAGCCAGCAGCAATCCGACGGCAACGATCCACTAGTGTCGCGTCTCAGAAAAAGTCTTGTACTTCGGCGGCCGCCCTGGTACCTTGCGCGGCATGCCAAGAACGCGCCACCACAAACCGTTGAACCTGACTGCCGAGGAGCGGCGCACGTTGGAGCAATGGGCCCGCCGACCGACCACCGCCCAACGGTTGGCACTGCGATCCCGCATGGTGTTGGCGTGCGCGGATGGCCACACAAACCGCGCAGTCGGGAAACGGCTCCATGTCTCCAGCAACAGTGTCTGTAAGTGGCGAGAACGCTTCCGGCTGCGGCGGCTCGAAGGGCTCACCGACGAGCCGCGGCCTGGCGCACCGCGCACCGTGACAGACGATCTCGTGGTGGACGTGATTACGCGGACGCTGGAGGGACCGCCGCCCGCCGCGACCCAATGGAGCACGCGGTCGATGGCGGGTGTCGTGGGCCTGTCGAAGGCGACGATCTCACGCATTTGGCAAACGTTCGGGCTGCAGTCGCATCGCGTGGACACGTTCAAACTGTCAGCCGATCCGCAATTTGTCGAAAAGGTGCGCGACATTGTCGGGCTCTATCTCAATCCGCCAGACCATGCCCTGGTGATTTCCCTCGACGAGAAGAGCCAAGTGCAAGCCTTGGATCGGACGCGGCCGCTGCTGCCAATGCGCCCGGGCATTCCCGCGCGGCAGACGCATGACTATATCCGGCACGGCACCACTTCGCTCTTCGCCGCGCTGAATGTGGCGACTGGGAAGGTCATCGGGCGGTGCTTTCGTCGCCATCGCCATAAGGAGCTGCTCAAATTCTTAGAGCAGGTCGATGCCAGTCTGCCGCCGACCGGTGAGGTGCACGTCATCATGGACAACTATGGGACGCACAAAGTCCCGAAGGTCGCCCGCTGGTTTGTGCGCCATCCGCGGTATCACGTGCATTTCACTCCGACGAGCGCGAGCTGGCTGAATCAAGTGGAGCGCTTCTTTTCGACGATCACCACGAGACGCATTCGACGCGGCACGTTCGACACCGTTCGTGCGTTGGAGACCGCCATCGAGGAATATCTGGCGCATCACAATACGAATTGCAAACCATTTGTCTGGACGGCCACGGCTGACGCCATCATGGACAAGATCAAGCGGTTTTGCGAACGAACTTCGGAGACGCGACACTAGAGGGTCCTGAACGGAGCGTGTCGGTCCCGCCCGCGGACGCCTGCTGCGCAAGGATCAGAGCCGCCTCGACACCTCCGGTAGGCCGTTCAAGAAACACTGGGCATCCCGGGAGGGTGTGGTGAAGAACGGATCCGAAAGCGTATAGTCGACCCGCAGACGGTTCGACAGCGGGGGTGGCGGGTGTGGTCGTGCCTCGACAGCGTCTGGTTGGATCTCGCGTACGCGTTCCGCCAGGCGCGTCGCCAGCCCGGGTTTGGCATCGTCGCCGTACTCACGCTGGCCTTGGGCATCGGGGCGAACGTCGCGATCGTGTCCGTCACCGACACACTCCTGCTGCGCCGACCGAGTTT
>JBPYEE010000599.1:0-17826 GCA_051985095.1 Vicinamibacterales bacterium
ACAAGGGCCACGTCGTACTGTTCTCGAACAACCCCGTCTGGCGCGGTGAGACGGAGGGCAGCTATTTCCTCGTGTTCAATGCGCTGATGAATTTCGACCGGCTCGACGCCGGCCGTCAGCTGGATTCGAAATAGCGGCGGCTCATCCTCGAAAAAGCGGCAGTGCGCGAGCGGGTCGGTGTCTCGTGGCCGTTCTGCGCTGCCCGTGGGGTCGGAGTCGCGCAGCCGCCCCCCCGTGACGCGGCCGCGGGAACGTTCCACCGCGATTGTGTTTGCGCCGGCACAAGGAGCCATGGACCGCGAACACGCGGTATCTCGGCACGGGACGGCCCGATCAGGATGGCCGATTCATCTCCAGCCTGCCACCCGGCGAGTACTACGCCTTCGCTGTCGAACGGATGGAGCCCGGCGCGTCGAACGGTCCTGACGTGCAGGAGAGCCTCCCCAAACCGTGCGTCCCCCGATCACGGTGATCGAAGGGGAATCGCGCACGCTCGATCTGACGCTCACTGCCCCGTCGTAGCGGCCTAGAACAGGTCGCCGTGCCAGAAGAGAATCTCTGACGGCTCGAGCGGCGGTGCCGGCGTCCCGTTGGGGGTCAACGGATAGATCATCATCAGGTCTGGCGACGCGCGTGTGCCGACGACCTCCACCTGGGGTGGCCGGCAATGCGCCGGCCAATACGCCTCAATGGACGGCCGCGCTTCACTTGGACTGCGAGCGATCAACGTCTGGAGGATGGCCCCGAGGCGCGCGCCTGACGGATCACGGTCGCCCGCATCCTCGATCGTCCAGGCCGACGGGCTGGCAGTAACCACGACGTACGCGACGGCGGCCCCGCCCTCTTCGGCCACAAAGAATTGCACGTGCCGCTGGCCCGCGGTGCCCAGGCCGGCGAGCAGCCGCTTTTTTGCGATGCCGTACTGAATCAGGTCGCGGTCACGGTTCAGATGGAATCGGAACTGTGACGCCCGCGCGGCGTCGATGGCTGCGAGATCGGCGAGATCGCGTTGGTCCCCCGCCCGGACGAGCATCGCCGGCGCACCGCGGCGCGGATCCTCCCGGATGCGCAGATCGGCCGTCCAGGTCGGGACGGGTCGAAATCCCAGGCGTGAGTAGTAATCTGCGCCGATTTCAGAGAACAACAGGACCAGATCGAACCCGTCGGCGACGGCGCGCGCGAGCAGTCGTTCGATCACCTGCCGGGCGTACCCGTGACCGCGATGACGCGGCTGGGTGAACACGGCGCCCAGGCCAAGCAGTCGTACGGCGCGGCCGTCGAGGGTCGCGTCGAAGAGATATTCTTTGGCGCTCGCGAGGACGTGGCCGGCATCGACGAGCGCCCAGCGGCGCAACCGGGTGCGTCCCCACACCGTGGCCAGCTGCCCCTTGTAGTAGCGCGGATAGGCGTCCCGGCCGAGCCCCTCGTGCCAGATCTCGAACGTCGCCGACAGGATGTCGTCGAGGATCGTGCCGTCAGCGGGAACAAGGTCCACTTACGAGTTCGCGGACGACCGCTTCAGCCCGCGACCGGGGCGGGCCGTCGTCATCGCGCCGTGATCGAGCACGACCTCGCCGTTGATGATGACTCCGGAGATGCCGACCGGCGATTGCGACGGGTTGTCTGGCGTGCCGCGGTCTTGAACGGTCGACGGATCGAAGAGCACCAGGTCGGCTTTCTTGCCCGGCGCGACGACCCCCCGGTCGGCCAGACCGAGCTGTGCGGCCGACCGGCTGGTCATCTTCGCGATCGCGTCGGGGAGCGTGATCGCATGCAGGTCGCGCACGTATCGGGCGAGCACGCGCGGGAACGTCCCGTACCCGCGCGGATGACGGCCCGCGAGGTTCCCGTCGGAGCAGATCAGCACGAGGGGGCTCTTCACGAACGTCGTCAGATCGTCTTCCGACATCGACGTGGCGATCACGCCGGTGGCCGGTCCACCCTCCTTCAGCATCGCGATGGCCACCGTCACGGCGTCCTGCCCGCGGTCCGCGGCAATTTGATCGAGGCGCTTGCCGGTCAGGGACGGATCCGGTGGATAGTTCGTGATGAGCACGTTGCCGGCGCCGCCGATCTCGTTGAGCCCTTTTTCCCAGGCGGCGCGGTCCTCGAAGTCGCGCGTCTCGATTAACACGTACATCGACGACTGCCAGTATGTATAGGGATACCAGTCGGCCAGGACGCGGACCCCTTGCCGCCGCGCCTGCTCGAGGATCGTCAACCCGTCTGCCGCGCGTCCCCATACCGGCCGCACGCCGAGCTTGATGTGGGAGATTTCCACCGGAATGTTGTTGCGACGGCCGATTTCGATCGCCTCGCGCCAGGCATCGAACGCCCCCTCGTTTTCGTTGCGCACGTGGCTCATGTACAAGCCGCCGTACTTCGCGACGACCGATCCCAGGGCGACCAGTTCCTCCGTTTTCGAGTAAAAGCCGGGGTCGTATTCGAGACCGCTCGACAAGCCGATGGCGCCGTCGCGCATGCCCGCGTCGACGAGCGCCTTCATCTGGTCGATCTCGCCGGCCGTCGCCGGCCGCTTGAAGTCGTCACCCATCGCGCGCGACCGCACCGTCCCGTGGCCGACGGCCGTCACGTAGTTGATCGCCGGACGCATCCGCGCGACACGCGCGTAGAAGGCGGTAATCGGCCAGTCGCTGGCGCCGTCCTGGCCCACGACGGCGGTCGTGATCCCTTGCCGGACCTGCGTCGACGCGTCGGGCGTGGCGTCGAGGCCGCGGTCGGCATGGCTGTGCATGTCGATGAAGCCAGGCGCGAGGAAGCTGCCGCCGCCGTCGATGATGCGGTCGCCGGCGCGCGGGGTGAGGCGCTCGGCGACCTCCACGATAGTGTCGCCGGCGACGCGCACGGTGGCGCGACGCGGCGGCGATCCGGTGCCATCGATGAGCTGAATGTTGGTGATAAAAAGGCCGTTAGGGCCGCCCGGGCCTTGCGCAAAACTGAGCAAGATTCCGACCACCAGGACACGGACTGTCATCGCACGCAGATTTTATGGCAGGTCGTTAAACGAATGACGGTTACGATGGTCTAACCGTACATCGATGCAGCGATCGATCGCGGTCTTTCTCGTCTTGCTTGGCAGCCTCAGCGGAGCTGCGTCGTCGAAGCCGGCGGATCCGGCGACTGTCGCGCACGTGCTGAACCGCATCGCCTTCGGCGCGCGCCCCGGCGAGGTCGAACGAATCGCCGCGGTGGGCCTCGATCGGTATATCGACCAGCAGCTGCACCCGGACCGCCTCAGCGATCTGTCGATCGCCCCCCGGCTGGCGGGGCTGACCACGATCAACATGAGCTCCCGGGACATCGCGGAGCGGATCGAGGCCCCGCAAATCGAAGCGCGGAAGGCGAAGAAAGAGGGCGAGCCGCCCACGCCGCAGGACATGAAGGCGCCTGCGGTGGTCCTCGAGCTCGGCGAGCAGAAGCTGCTCCGCGCGGTGTACAGCGAGCGCCAGCTGCAGGAGGTGCTGACCGACTTCTGGTTCAACCACTTCAACGTCGATGCCCGGAAAGGCCCGGTCCGGTTCATGCTGCCGGAGTACGAGCGTGAGGTCATTCGGCCTCACGTGCTCGGGAAATTCCGGGAGTTGCTCGAGGCGACCGCCAAGAGCCCCGCGATGCTCTTCTACCTGGACAATTGGATGAGCGCCGATCCCAACGGCCCGCATCCGCAGCTGCCGCGCCCGCGCATCGTCCGCGGGCCGTTCGGACCCCTCCTCGTGCAGCCGCCGCCGCGGCCGCCGGCCCCGAACGCGCCCAAGGGCCTGAACGAAAACTACGCGCGCGAGCTGATGGAGTTGCACACGCTGGGCGTCGACGGCGGCTACTCGCAGAAGGACGTCACCGAAGTCGCCCGCTGCTTCACCGGCTGGACGATCGACAAGCCGCGCGCGGGCGGCGGATTCGTGTTCCGACCGGCGCTCCACGACGAAGGGCAGAAGATCGTGCTCGGCCACGTCATCAAACGCGGTGGCGACCAATCCGACGGGGAGCGCGTGCTCGACATTCTCGCGGCGCATCCGTCGACGGCGCGGTTCATCGCGACCAAACTGGTGCGCCGGTTCGTCAGTGACGTGCCCCCGCCGTCGCTCGTCGACCGGGTGGCGCAACGGTTCCGGGAGACCGACGGCGATTTGCGGGAAGTACTGCGAACCCTCTTCACGGCGGCGGAGTTCCTGACTCCCGACGCCAGCAACGCGAAGATGAAGACGCCGTTCGAGTTCGTGGTATCGGCGCTGCGGGCCACCGGCGCCGACGTGCAGGACCCGGTGCCGCTCGTGCGCACCATGCAGCAGTTCGGGATGCCGCTCTATCAGTGTCAGCCGCCGACCGGCTACAAGGATACGGCTGACGTCTGGATCAATACCGGCGCCCTCGTCGATCGGATGAACTTCGCGCTGCGGCTGGCGACCGGAAAGCTGCCGGGTACCGATGCCGGAATGTCCGATTCGCCCGACGATCTCGCGCTACGTATCGGCGGTCCTGATTTTCAACGGAGGTAGCCGTCAGCTCGCGCTGGCGCCATGCGCTTTATGGTTACTCGAAGGATTTTTCTGAAAAACGGGGCGTTTGCGATGGTGAGTCTCGGCTTCGCGCCGTCGTTCCTGTCGCGGACGGCGCTTGCCGCCAACGGCGTGCGCGCCAAACAACTCATCGCGATCTTTCAGCGAGGCGCGGTCGACGGTCTGAGTGTCGTGGTGCCGCACGGCGAGGCGGAGTATTACCGCGCCCGCCCGACCATCGCGATCCCGCGTCCGGCCGCGGGAGCCGACGCGACCATCGATCTGGACGGCTTCTTCGGCTTCAATCCCCGCCTGCACGCGCTGAAGCCGTTGTGGGAGGCACGGGCGCTGGCGATCGTGCACGCCTGCGGATCGCCGGACAGCACCCGATCGCATTTCGACGCGCAGGATTACATGGAGACCGCGACGCCGGGCGTGAAGAGCACCGGCGACGGCTGGCTGAACCGCTATCTGCAGGCGCGGCGCCTCGAAGGTGCGACGCCGTTTCGGGCGGTGGCGGTCGCATCACAGCTGCCCCGCATGATGCAGGGCGTCGCGCCGGCCGTCGCCATCCACCAGATCAACCAGTTCGACGTTCGCGCCGGACAGGCGACCGACCGGACGCGCTCGCTGTTCGAGCGCGCGTACGGCGTGTCGACCGACACGGTCCTGAGCAGCACCGGCCGCGAGACGTTCGATGCGATCAAGATGCTGAAGACGGCCGACCCGACCAAATACGAGCCCGAGCAAGGCGCCGACTATCCGCGAAGCCCGTTTGGCCAGGCGCTCAGGCAGATCGCGCAGCTGACGAAAGCCGACGTCGGACTGGAAGTCGCCTACGCGGACGTCGGTGGCTGGGACACGCATGTCAACCAGGGCGCCGGCCAGGGGCAGCTCGCCGGCCACCTCGATGACTTCGGCAACGGCCTCGCCGCGCTGGTGACCGACCTCGGCGATCGCATGGCGGACACCGTCGTGTTGACGATGTCGGAGTTCGGCCGCGCCGTGAACGAGAACGGCAATCGCGGGACCGACCACGGGCACGGCAACGCGATGATCGTCATCGGCGGCAACGTGCGCGGCGGACGCGTGTACGGCAAATGGCCTGGACTGGCCGTCGAGCACCGGTACGACGGCCGCGATCTCGCGGTCACGACCGACTTCCGCGACGTCTTCGGGGAAATTGTCGTCCGCCATCTGGGCGTCCGCGATCCACGGCCGATCTTCCCCGGCTATCCCGTCTCGCCGGCGCGATTCCCCGGACTCTTCGGCTAGCCGGCCGGCGAGCTGGTGAGTTCGTGAAGGAGTGTTGGTGAAGTGGCGAGCTGGTGAATCCGTGAATTAGAATCGGGACTTTCACGAAGTCGCGCAATCGCCATTCACCAATTCCCGCCATGTTCCTCCACGACCTCCCGACCCCCCAGGTACTCGTCGATCACGCGCGGTTGATGCGCAACATCGAGCGGATGCAGCAGCTCGCGTCCGCGGCGGAGATGCGCCTGCGCCCGCACGCGAAGACGCACAAATCACCGACCATCGCGCGCTGGCAGATCGAGCGGGGTGCGGTCGGCATCTGCTGTGCCAAGCCTGGCGAAGCGGAAGTGTTTGCCGAGGCCGGCATTCGCGACATTCGCCTGCCCTATCCGGTCCATCCGTCAAACGCGTCGCGGCTGCTCGCGCTCGCCGACCGCGCGGCGATCTCGATCATCGTCGATCATCTCGACGTGGCGCGCGGCTGGTCCGACCTGACGGCGGCCACCGGGCGCACGCTGGATGTGCTGATCAAAGTGGACGTGGGATTCCACCGCTGCGGGATCGATCCTGACGGCGACCCGCTGACCTTCATCCAGGCGATTGCGTCGATGCGTGGCCTGCGGCTGCGCGGCCTGCTCAGCCACGCGGGCCACGGCTACCAGGCCGCGTCCGCCGAGGACCTGTGCGCCATCGCCGAGCGCGAAGCGGCAACGCTGGGCTCGCTGCGCGAGCGCGCCGCCCGGGCAGGCATTCCACTCGAGGAGATTTCGGTCGGCGCGACGCCGACGCTGCGGTTCAGCGCACGCCAGCGCGGCATCACCGAACTCCGTCCCGGCAACTACGTGTACTTCGACCGGACCCAGGTGGCGCTCGGATCCGCCACGCTCGACGAGTGCGCGCTGACGGTCCTGGCGACCGTCGTGTCGGCACATCCGGGCCGCGTCATCCTCGACGCCGGGAGCAAGACGTTGACAAACGACGGGGCGCGCGGGATTGCCCCGGCGCCGGGCTACGGCGCCGTGCTGACCGCCGCTGGCGCGGTCGATCCGTCACTGCACATCGAACGGCTGTCCGAAGAGCACGCGACCGTCCGCGTGACGGGCGAGACCCGGTTGAAACCGGGCGATCGCGTCCGCGTGCTGCCAAACCACTCGTGCACGGTGTCAAATCTGGTGGACGTCGTCCGCCTGGTCGACGGCGATCGCGTCCTCGACACGCTGCCGGTCGCCGCTCGGGGTAGAATCCAGTGACCCATGGCGGACAAAGAGAAACGCGACGTCGGTGATGCGCTCGGCCTGATCGAAACTCGCGGCCTCATTGGCATGATCGAGGCCGCCGACGCGATGGTCAAAGCCGCAAACGTCGTGTTTATCGGGTGGCAGAAAGTCGACGCGGGCCTTGTGACCGCCATCATCCGCGGCGACGTCGGATCGGTGAAGGCGGCGACCGACGCCGGGGCCGCCGCCGCCCGCCGCGTGGGCGAGCTCGTGGGCGTCCACGTCATTCCCCGGCCGGCGGACGATCTCGAGAGGATCTTCCCGATCCGCTAGATTTCCTGCGCCGCTTCGGCCGGATCGAGGCACTCAGGTCGCGCAGCCTGCCTTCGTTGCCGATGACCAGCAGCGGCTGGGCCGGCGTCCGGAGCAGGTTGAAAAACGCGCCGTTCGACGTGCGGGCGTAGACCTCCCGCCCGTCGGTCAGGAGCTGGACGGGGCCGCCGCCGCCTGTCGCCTCGAACAGGCGCGACCCGAACTGCTCTTTGAGGATTCGCACGATCCGATGCAGCTGCTGCACCGAGAAGCCGCGGTGCCGCAGATCAGCGAGGACGAGCAGCTCGAAGAGCTCGATCGGCGTGTAGCGGCGTTCGGTATAGCCGCCGGCGGCGGTGCGACGCGAGCGGATGGCCGGCGTCAACAGCCCGCCGGCGTCCCAGCCCTGCAGCTGGCGCGCCGTCAGGCCGGTGAGCGCGGCGACTTCGCGTGACGAGTACGTCTTCTTCAGACGCATCATGCGAGGCGGTCAGCCGTCGCAGCACCGGCGAAATCCTTTTCGGTCAACCCGCCCTCGTCATGCGTCGAGTAGGTCAGCGTGACGCGCTTGTAGTTGATGAGGATGTCGGGATGGTGATCGGCCTTCTCGGCCTCCGGCGCCAGGCGATTGATGAACGCGATCGCCTCCGTGAAATCCCTGAACGTGAATTGCTTTCGGATCGCCTCCCCTTCGAGCGTCCAGCCGGGGAGTGATTTGATCCGCTGTTCGGCCTCGACGAAAGACAGTTTCGTCATCGATCAGTTCTCCGGTTTGCGTGCGCGGAGGTCGTCGAGGCGCCGTCGCGCGGCCTCCACGACCCTCAGGGACTCCGTCTGCAGCTCGAGCGCGGAACGGCCTTCGGCCGAGGGCGCAAACGCGCTCCCGGCGATCGCGCGATGGTAGGCCCGTTCGGCCTGCTGCAGCGCCACGAGCGCCTCGGCATGTTCCCCCTGCCAGGCCAGCCACTGTTCCAGCCGGACTCGCGCGTCATCCGCCGTGACCCCAAGGCATTCGATCCCGAACGGATCGCCGGTGTCGCCCCGCACCGCGCGGGCGATCCACTGACCGTCGTCACGCGCCACGCACATGATGTCGTAGGTCACAACGGTCCGAAGCGGCCCGGGGCGACTCGCTCGAGGATTGGATCGACGCAGTCGTCGAGCATCGCGTCGGCCACGAGCTTCGCCGTCAGCGGCGCGAGCAACACGCCGTTCCGGTAGTGGCCCGTCGCGTACATCAGGGCCGGCATGACCGTCGAGGCGCCGATGAGCGGCAGGTCGTCGCTCGTCCCGGGCCGGAGCCCGACGCGGCCACACTGAAACGTGGCGGCCCACGCGTGCGGCACGATGTCGCAGGCCGCCTGCAGCAGATCGTGCACGCCGGAGACGGTCAGCCGCTCGTCGAACCCGGCGTCCTCGCTCGTCGCCCCAACCAGCACGGTGCCATCGTCCCACGGAACGATGTAGCAATGACTGCTCCACGTGACGCGCCGAAGCACCGGACCGTGCCAGCGCAGATAGAGGAGCTGTCCGCGCACCGGCCGCACCGGAACCGGCAGGCGCAGGCCGTCGATGCCGATGCGGCCCGACCAGCTGCCGGCGGCGAGGACGACGGCGTTGCTCGTGAGCGACCCTCGATCGGTTTCGACGACGACATCGCCGTCAAGGTGGTGAATGCGCCGGACGCAGCTCGGCTCCACCAGTTGCGCGCCCGACCGGCGCGCCGCAGTCACAAGCGCACGCGTCAGCTCGTTGGCGCCGACATAACCGTGCTCGGCGATCAGCAGCGCGCCGAGAATGTCGGCCGAGGCGAGCGGCTCTTCGGTCCGCGCCGCCGGAGCGTCGAGCAGCTGGGCGGGAACGCCGCGGCGCTCGAGGAACGTGGCGGTCGCGCGCAGGCGGTCGACGTCCCGGTCGGTCGTGGCGAGGTCGATCGTGCCCGTGCGCCGATAGGGGATGGCGGCACCACTGACCTCGGCGATGCGCGCCACAAACTCGTCGTAGAGACCAAGACTCCGAACCGTCAGATCGAGGAGTGCACTGCCTTCCCGCGCTTCGATATACGGTGCGAGCACGCCGGCCGACGCCTGCGTCGCCCCCATGCCGACGGGTCGCTCGTCGATGATTTCGACCGAGGCACCGCGCCGGGCCAGCTCGTAGGCCACCGCGCAGCCGACGATGCCGGCGCCGACCACGATGACGTCGGAGGGGCGCTGCATGCGCCCCCAGCTTAACGCGTCAGCTGGTGAAATGCGTTCGTGAGTCGGATGCGCCTTACCGAATCGCCCGGTTGACGCGCCCGCGCAGCGCGGGCGGGCAGGCGGTCACGGTCGAGAGCGCCGGCCCACCGCCCCGTCGGCCGCCGGTGGTCTGAGAGAGACACATCGCCCGAGCGTGGAGCGTCGCCGCGCGCGGCGCGCCAGATGCCACCGGACCGAAAGGAACCGGGAAGGGAATGACCGGCGGCGCCATCGCAGGGAAGGGCGCCGGATAGTCGAAGCCCGGATAGAATCCCGGATAGTCATAGCCGGGGTAGAACGGGTACCCGACGTGCGTCACGTTCGGAATGTCAGGACCGTGACCGACGATCGCCACGTCGGGCGCGACCGGCTCAGAGCTCGCCGCCGCGCGAGCCGCGGCCTCGCTTTGAGCTGCCTGGTCTCCTTCCGGCCGGCCGCTGCGCAGCAAGGCCAGGATGAGTGCGTCGCTCAGTCCTTGCTGTTTCAGCGTCACGACCTGGTCGGGCGCGATGTCGAAGATCGTCTTGTCCCGATCGATGACGGCAAGGATGACCGATTCGGAGACCCCAGCCCGTGCGAGCGCGACCACCTGGTCCAGGGTCACGGCCGAGGCTCTTACGGCTGTCGTGACGACTGCCACGAATGCGAGAGCCGAGACCAGCAGCGCACGCATACCTGGGCGAGCTGCAACGGACTCGCCAGCGACCGGCCCCGTAAACATGGGAGTCATTCTACTCGCCTGCTCTCCCGGCAGGACAACGGTATCGCGAAGGGACAGGGCGGGCTGGAAAGCCAGTCTGTTAAACTGCCACCTTTGCAGAGATTTACCCGTGTTGGCGGAATCCGCGCGCGGGTACGCGACTTGCGTGTTCTGAGGTGAGCGTTTAAGGAGTCCGCCAATGTTCTCGAATCGGCTCGCATTTGTCGCGCTGGCGCTGGCATGCATCGCAGCCGCTGCCGGCGGCGGCTACCTCGCAACGCGGCAGAACGCCGTGCCCGCGCCTGCATCAGCACAGGCAGCCGCCCCTGCGGCCCCGGTGTCACCGGCCGCGACCGCGCCCGCGCCCCAAGCTGCGCCGAGCGCTGTCGACCACCCGGCGCCGGAGACACCGGTCCAGGAGACCGAGGCCGTGGTCGGTCATGGAACCTCGGCCACCGGCGTCGAGAAGCCGAAACGCACCGAGAAATCGCGCGAGGCGTCGAAGTCCGCGCGCGCGACCGCTGTCCAGCCGCCGCCGTTGCCGGCGCCCTGGCCGTCCAGCGCAGCCGCCCAGCCGCCGGTTCCCGTGCCCGCCCCGCTTCCGGCTCCCGAGCCGACACCGGCGCCCAAGCCTGACGAGCACCTGGCGGCCCAGCCACCCGAGCTGCCGCAGAAGCAGTTCGAGGAGCTGGTCGTTTCGCGGGATTCCGTGCTCGGGCTGCAAACGGAGAATCGAATCTCGAGCGACACGGCGCGCGTCGAGGATCGGGTGGAGGCCCGCGTCACCCGTGATGTGAACGTAGGGGGACGCGTCGCGATTCCCGCCGGATCGCGTGCGATCGGCGCGGTCACCCTCGTCGAGCGCGGCGGGAAATTCAAGGAACGGGCGCGGCTGGGCATCCGGTTCCACACGCTCGTGCTCGCCGACGGTACGCGCATGCCGATGAACACGGAGACCATCTTTAGGGAAGGCGAGTCGCCGACCAACGGCAGCACGGCCAAGATCGGCGGCGGCGCGGTCGGCGGCGCCATCATCGGCGCGATCCTTGGCGGCGCCAAGGGTGCCGCCATCGGCGCGACGACCGGCGCGGGTGCCGGGACGGCAGCCGTCGCGGCGGGCGACCGCAGTGCGGTCGTCCTGCAGCCGGGCACGCCGCTCACCGTCCGCATCCAGCAGCCGCTTACCATCACCGTGGACAAGTAAAATCGGTCGAAACGATTCACCGAGCGGGCGGGCCGTCTGGGCCCGCCCTTTTTTTTTCATCCAGTGGCATGACCCACGCCTTTCGTAGGATGATTCGGCCGAAGGAGCTTGTCTATGCGTCTAGGCCTGTCTGTCCTGGCAGCGTTGGCGTTTGCCTCGGCCGCGCTTGCCCAGCAAGTCACTCAGCAAACCGTCGCCGGGGTTGACAACTTCAAGCGTCTCGAAACCACGATTGCCTGCGCCGGCGCCACCACGCCGCAAGCGGTGCCCGCGCTCAAGCAGATGGGATACGCCTCGATCATCAATCTGCGGATGGCCGACGAGGAAGGCGCCAACGTCGATCAGGAAGCGGCCGCGGCGAAGGCGGCCGGCATCCGGTTCATCCACATCCCCTTCAACGGCCAGAAGCCCGATCCGGCGGCCGCCGACCAGTTTGTGAAGGCGGTGACCGCGCCGGAGAACCAGCCCGCGTTCGTGCACTGTCACAGCGGCAATCGGGCGGCGGCCATGTGGATGATCAAGCGCCTCGTCGTCGACAAGTGGGACGAGGATCGCGCCTTCAACGAGGCCAAGGCACTCGGCCTGTCGAACGCGGGCCTCAGGAAATTCGCGGCCGACTACGCTGTGGCGCACAGGCACTAGGCAGGTCCACGCGGACCCGCCCGATCGTCATGACCCCGGACGAGTTTCGCGCGCATGCGCATGAGCTGGTCGACTGGATTGCCGACTACCTCGAACACTCCGACAAGTACCCGGTGCTGGCGCGCGTCCGGCCGCGTGAGATCGTCGATGCGCTGCCGCGCGACGCGCCCGAAGAGCCCGAGGCGTTTGCCGAGGTCATGCGTGATTTCGAGCGCGTCCTCGTCCCGGGCCTGACGCACTGGAACCATCCGGGGTTCATGGCGTACTTCGCGATCACCGGCAGCCCGCCCGGTGTGCTCGCGGAGTTTCTGTCCGCCGCCCTCAATCAACAGGCGATGCTCTGGCGGACGTCGCCGGCAGCGACCGAGCTCGAAGAGGTCACCCTCGGGTGGCTTCGCCGCCTGATTGGCCTGCCCGACGCGTTCGAAGGCGTCATCTACGACACGGCCTCGATCGCGACGCTCCACGCGATCGTGGCCGCGCGCGAGGCGGCCGTGGCCGGCGTGCGCGCCAGAGGGCTCGACGGGCGGTCGGACGTGCCGCCCATGGCGGTGTACTGCTCGGATCAAACGCACTCGTCGATCGACAAGGCCGTGATCACGGTCGGGCTCGGGCACGAGTCGCTGCGGAAAATTGCCACGAACGACCGCTTCGAGATGCGCGTCGACGCGCTCGGCGAGCAGATTGCGCGCGATCGGGCCAACGGTGTGCTGCCGATCGCCGTGATCCCGACCGTCGGCACGACCTCGACGACGAGCATCGATCCGGTGAACGACATCGCGGAGGTGTGCGCGCGCGAGCAGGTGTGGATGCACGTCGATGCCGCCTATGGTGGCGCGGCAGCGATGCTGCCCTCGCATCGCCACCTCCTCGCCGGTGCGGAACGCGCCGACTCGCTCGTGGTCAATCCGCACAAGTGGCTGTTCACGCCGTTCGATTTGAGCGCGTTCTATTCGCGGCGCATGGACGTCGTGCGCGCCGCGTTCTCGCTGACGCCCGAGTACCTGCAGACGCGCGACCCGAGCTCGGTCAAGAACCTGATGGACACCGGCGTTCAACTCGGACGCCGATTCCGATCGCTGAAGCTGTGGATGATCCTTCGGACCTACGGCGCGCGGCAGCTGCGCGCGTACCTGGCCGAGCACATCCGCCTCGCGGCCGATCTGGCCAGCTGGATTGACGCGCATCCCGATTTCGAACGGCTCGCGCCCACGCCGCTGAGCGTCGTCTGCTTCCGATGGAATCCACGCGCGGTCCACCTGAGCGACGCCGAACTCGACCGGGCGAACGAACACCTGATCGAGCTCGTCAACCAGAGCGGCGACGTGTTCATCTCGCATACGCGGCTGCGCGGACGTCTGACGATACGCGTCGCCATCGGTCACCTCCGCACCACCGAGGCGCACGTCCGCCGCGTCTGGGAGCTCCTGCTGCAGAGCTCTGAACAGCTCAACACACTCCGCTGAAGGCATTCGCCTTGCACGCTGATAAGCGCGGACAACGCTCGGGGCGAACGGCAGCGCTTCGACGTTTCTCCAAGGAGTGAGGCAACATGCCAGGAGCATTCAGAGCGGTATGGGTGTCGGCGGCGGCGATCGCGCTCGTGCTCGCGCCGAAGGTCGCGCGCGCGGACGGCTATGTGAGTCCCTGGGTTTCAGCCAACGCCGGCAGCAGCTTCGAGAACGGCCGCGCCGGAGTCGGCCTCAACGCGGGTGCGATGGGGGCCGGCATTATCGGGGGCGAAATCGACTTCGGCTACAGCCCGAGCTTTTTCGGGACCCAGAACGACTTCGGCAACAACAGCGTCATCAACCTGATGGGCAACCTGATTATCGGGATCCCGATCGGCGGCACGCATGGCGCCGGCATCCGTCCGTTTGTCACCGGCGGCGTTGGCCTGCTGCGCACGCAGATTGACGGCGGCACGCTCGCGCATGTGTCGTCCTCGAACAATCAGCTGGGATGGAACGCCGGCGGCGGCGTGATGGGCTTCTTCAACGATCACTTCGGGCTGCGCGGCGACCTCAGATACCTGCGCGGCTTCGAGAACCTTGCGACCGGGAACGAGGTGATCGACCTGAACGGCACCAACCAGCTGCACTTCTGGCGCGCCGACATCGGTCTCGTCATTCGATAACCGCACCGACCGTGGATGACGGCCGCACGCCGCCATCCGCGGTCTCCCGGCCGTTCAATCCAGTCTCCAGCGTTCCTGCCACGTCTCACCGTCGTCGGAGTCGAGGGCGACCAGACCGTGCGGCGGAAAATCGGCCTCGCTCCCACCCGTCAGCAACGCGCGCAGCCGCGGCAAATGCGGAAAGTGGCCGGCGATCAACATGTCGCGCGTCTCGCCGCGAAGGCGATCGGCGAACCACTGCGGCGGGTCATCCGGCTGCAGATCGCGGGTCGCGGAGAATTCCGCAAGCGCATTGCACGTGCGCCAGAATATCTCGGCCGTCTGCCGGGCGCGGAGCTTGCCGCTGTGCCAGACGACCGCTGGCCGGATCCCGCGATCTGCCGCCAGCCCGGCGAGGCGCTCCACGCCGGCCCTCCCGACCGGCGAGAGCGGCCGGCGGGGATCGACCTCAGGTCCCACGGCGTCACCATGGTGCACGAGGAAAAGCTGCAAGGGTGAAACTTACCACTCCGATGGCCGGAACGCGCGTGCGCGGGTGGCTGCTGGTTCTGTGCGTCTGGCTCCTGGCCTGGCAGCCGCTGACGCTCGGCCTCGTCGCCGCCGGCCTGCTGGACGCCATCGCCGTCGACGGGCTGCCCCTGGTGGCAATGCTGTTCGGACGGCTGCTGGTGGCGGCGGTGGGGATCGCGGCCGGGCTGGCCCTGCTCGGCCGACGCCCCGGCGCGGTCACGATCGCGAAAATTTCGCTCGTCCTGTCCGCACTGAGCGATGTGTTTGTCTACGCCACGCCCTATTTTCCCAGCAACCGGATGCCGGGCGACGCGCCGCTCTACCTCCTGGCCTCGGTCCTATACCACGGCGCCTGGTTGATATATCTTGTCCGCTCGCGCCGGGTTCGCGAGACGTTTGGGGGATGAGATGAACGCTTCGATCACCGCCGCCATCGCCGCGGCGATCCTGATGGCACCCGGGCCCGAGGCGCGCGCGCCACAGAACGATTCCATCACGCAGAACGGCCTGCGCGCCGACCTGTTCTTTCTCGCGGGCGATGCGATGCGCGGTCGCCTGACTGACACCGAGGAAAACCGGGCTGCGGCCGACTACATCCGTTCGCGGTTCGAGCGGCTCGACCTGAAGCCGCCGGCGCGGGACCATTCGTACTTTCAGACCTTCAACCTGATGACGCCGACGCTCGGCGCCGACAACGCGCTCGACCTGATTGCGTCTGACGATGCCAGTCGGCGCTTGAAGCCGGGGCTGGACTTCTATCCGCAGCGCTTCAGCGCGAGCGGGCGGGCGCGGGGCGAGGTCGTCTTCGCCGGCTTCGGCATCAGCGCGCCGAAACTGCAATACGACGATGACCGCGGCGTCAGCGACCGGATCGCGCTGGTCCTCGATCACGAGCCTGGCGAACGCGACCCGAACAGCCCGTTTGACGGCGTCGTCACGTCGGAATGGTCCACGCCGTGGCGGAAAGCGCTCGCGGCGCAGGAGCATGGCGCGCGGGCCGTCCTCTTCGTCAGCGACGTCCACAATCATCCGGGTCCGTCGACTTTTGACGCGACCGCGAAGACGTTCTGGCCGGACCAACCACCGCGGATCAAGCCCTACACGCTCGCCGCGTGGGCCGATCGCATCCGGATCCCGGTCGCACAGGTCTCGACGGCTGTCGGCGAGCAGCTCGCGGCCCGGGCCGGCAAGTCCCTCGCCGAACTCGCGAGCTCCGCCGAATCGCCACATGGCATCGCACCGGTGATCCTTCCGGGCGTCGTCGTCGACCTTCGTACCGCCGTCGACCGGCACCTGGTTCCCGACCGCAACGTCGTCGCGCTGCTTGACGGCGGTGACGCGCGTTTGAAGAACGAATGGGTCATCATCAGCGCGCATTTCGATCACGACGGCGCCGACGCCACGCAGGTGCTGAACGGCGCCGACGATAATGGGTCAGGGACCGTCGCGCTGCTCGAGATCGCGGAAGCCTACGCCGCGGCGGCGAAAGACGGGCATCGGCCGAAGCGCAGCGTGTTGTTCGCCGCGTGGAACGCCGAAGAACGCGGGTTGCTGGGCGCGTGGGCGTACACCGAGGAGCCGCTGGCGCCGCTCTCCGCGATCGCCGCGGTGCTCAATATGGATATGGTCGGCCGCAACGAGGAGGTGCCGGTCGGCGGCGGACCGCGCTTCAACGGTCTCGAGGTGCAGACGGCCGAGTCGAACCGCAACGCCCTCAACGTGATGGGCTACCTGCGCGCGCCGGACCTGACGGCCTCGGTTGAACGGTCCAACAGCGTCATCGGACTCGAGCTCAAGAAACGCTACGACAACAATGTGTCGCAGCTCGTCCGCCGGAGCGATCAGTGGCCGTTTCTGCAGAATGGCGTGCCGGCGCTCGGGTTCATGACGGGACTGCACCCCGACTACCACACGCGCTACGACCGGCCGGAGAAGATCAATTACCCAAAACTCGAGCGGATTGCCCGGTTCATCCACCAGGCCAGCTGGGATATCGCCAATGCAGATGGACGGCCAAAATCGTCGACGCAGCACTAGCCTGAGCCTCGCGCTCGTCTTGCTCGGCATCGCCGGGACGGCCGACGCACGAGTCGTCCGTCTTCGCGTCGAACGGCGCGAACCGGTCCTCCACGGGCGCGCGTTTGGCGCCGCCGGTCCGTACGAAAAGCTGGTCGGGAAGGTCGACTTCGGCCTCGATCCGAACGCGCCGGCCAATGCGCTCATCGTGGACCTGAAGCTCGCGCCGCGCAACGCGCGGGGCGAGGTCGAGGCGACCGCCGACTTCTACCTGCTCAAGCCGGTCGATCCGCAGCGAGGCAACGGACGGCTGTTCTATGAAGTCGGCAACCGCGGCGGCAAGTCGATTCTGGCCACGTTCCAAAAAGCGACCGGATCGCTCGATCCGGCAACGGAACAGGAGTTCGGCGACGGTGCGCTGATGAATCAGGGATTCACCCTGCTCTGGATGGGGTGGCAGTGGGACGTCCCCGAGCGGTCCGGCATCATGCGAATGGAGATGCCCGTTGCCACCGAGAACGGCAAGCCGATCACCGGACTGGTACGCGGAAATTTCATCGTGAACGAACGCGCCGCCACCGCTCCCGTCGCCGATCGCGGTCACCTCGCGTACCCGCCAATCGATCCGACCGGCCCCGACGCGGTGATGACGGTGCGCGATGATCCCGTACGCCGGGGGGCCGTAATCCCCCGCGCGCGGTGGCGGTTCGTCGACGGCGCGACCGTGGCACTCGAGGGCGGGTTCGAACCAGGCCGCATCTACGACGTGGTGTACCGCAGCCAGAACCCCAAGGTGGTGGGGATCGGCTTGTCGGGAACCCGGGACCTCGTCAGCTTTCTGAAATACGACCGCTCCTCCGACAATCCCATGCCCGGCATTCAGTACGCCATCGGCTGGGGCGTGTCGCAGAGCGGACGCTTTTTGCGTCACTTCCTGTATCAGGGCTTCAACGCCGACGAGCAGGGCCGCCGGGTCTTCGACGGCGTCTTCGACCAGGTCGGCGGCGCGGGCCGTGGATCGTTCAATCACCGGTTCGGGCAGGCGTCGCGCGACGCGCTGCAGTACTTCAACATCCT
>JBPYEE010000600.1:0-7719 GCA_051985095.1 Vicinamibacterales bacterium
AGACCGGAGACCACTTCAACGGCCTCTGCCTCGGCGTCGACTCGATGGAGGAGCTCCAGGGGTTCGCGAAACACTGGAACAGCGAGGTCAACCGGGCGGACAACCCCGACCCGTCCAAACATTTCCAGCGCGCCAACGGCTACATTCTGCCGATGGCCTCGACCCCGGTGGGCAAGCGGTCGGTGGGGATGATGGGGCTGCCCAACGTGTACTACTATCCGGATCGCACGCACCACTCGAGTGGCCAGCCTACGCACGCGATCCCCAATCAAGTGCGGCCGACCGGTCTGAAATGGGTTGAGGTGGGCGGTTCCGCGCAGCAGATGGCGGAGTGGCTGGGCGGGATGCACTACGTCGACATGCTGCCGCTGAAGTTCAACGGCAAGTCGCTTGGCGTGTGGGCAGTCTGTGTCGGCGCCGAGGAGCACGACGACATCGTCATCCGTCGCCCCGCCGCCTCGGATGCCGTGCCCGTCTCCAGGTTCACCGATTGAGCCGCGCGCGATGATCATGACATGCAGGAGATGACGATGAATATCCACATCAATCACTTTTCGCTGGGAGCGCGCAACGCCTTCGAGTCGGCGGCGCGCCTGCGCAAGGAGACCGGCCTCAGCTTCTGGACCGGCGCGTGGGTGCGCGACATCTCCTGCCACATGGTGCCGCTCGGCAACGGCCCCCACGGCAAGGACGCCTTCATCGAAATTCAGTGCTCGGTGGACGCCCACGGGCACCTCAAAGACACGCGGCCGAACTATCGGTACGACGTTCTCTCGGTCGACAACGAATACAACGGCGATTACTTGACCGGCCTGATGCTCGGTGTCGACTCCCTCGCCGATCTGGAGGCCGTGGCCAAGCGTCTGGGCGGCGATGTCACGCCGGAGGACTCGCGAACCAACCCGTACAACCATTTCCAGCGGCCCGATGGCTATGTCCTCGGATATCAGTCGGCGCCGCGCTACGCCCACGGCCGGCCCGCCAAGTGGCCGATGGACATGCCGGGCATCTATTACTATCCGGACGTACCGGGCCGCACCTCGAACCAGCCGGTCGTGGCCGCACCACACATCCGCACCCCGGCCGGCGTCAAGTGGGTGACCTTCGGCGGCACCAATGAGCTGCTCTCGGACTGGATGGGATGCGACGCGGAAAAGACGATTCCGGTCAGGTTCAACGGCAAGGCCGTCGGTGTCTGGGAAGTCTGCGTCGCGATGGCGGATGGCCAGGACGTCATCATCCGGCGCCCGGCCGCCGCGTCGGTCATTCCGGACGATTCCAAGTACCGCCGCCCCACATAGCGGCCGGGAGCCAATCGCGTCAATCGGACCACGGACCGGTCCTCGCGGCAGTACGCCTGCCGCGTTCCCGCGCAGCCGTGATGAAAAGAATGTGGAATTCCGCGCGGCAGCGGTGCGCGTGCGGCGATTTCGTGCAGGATCGCAAGCCTGACGCGACTCACTGCCAGCGTGGTCCTGCCGTTGCTCGTCGCGGCGTGCAGCTCGACGTCGCCAACCGTGCCTGCGACGCTCAATCCGGTGGCGGCGACGGTGGTCATCTCGAATCTGACCGCGTCGGTCGAATCCACCTCACCCGGTTTCGTGTATCACGTCGCGATGCATGTCGCCGAGACGGGCGGCAAGAGCGCCGCAACGTTTGGCAGCGTCGCGGTCGCCTTTCCGGACGGCCGCGGGTCGATCGCGACGCTTCCAGCCGCGATCACGATCCCGGCTGGCACCGGCCAGGACATCGGCACGTTCGACGTGACCGACCCGACGGGGACCACGGCCGAACCCCAAATCTCCGTGCTGCTGCATTTCGCTGACAACGCGGGGCTCGTCGGCACCGTCACGAGCAGCGCGGTTCCTGTGCACTGATCCACCGGTTCATGCGTGTCGGTTCGCTCGTGATGCGACGATCGCCCAGGGCATCGCCGATACAACCGTTCAGATGACCACCGGTCCCGACAGCGGCCAGTCGGTGACAACGAACCAGACCGGTTATTCCGCATTTAGCGCGCTGCGAAGCGGCACGTTTACCATCGGCGCGTCGGCGTCCGGATATGTCGACGCCACGCGGTCGGTCGCCCTCACCACAAATACCGAAGTCGATCTGACCTCGCGCCGATGCGGATCAGCGCCCAATCACACCAGGTAATCCGCTGGGCAGTGCCAGGACGATGAGCTCACGCTGATCCGGTCGGAGGGGGCGGCGCAATGCTCCGGGCACCGATCGGCGAGGAAGCTCCCAGCCGTTCGGCCCTGAGGGACGAGGTGCGATGACCGGCGGCGCGAGCCGCTTCTGCGGGTCTCGCGAGTTCGCTGTACTCGGGCCGCGCTGAAGACCGTCCTGTGCGGTCGCCGCTCACAAGGGGCACATCAGGTCGGGACGCGAATACGATCTGGGCGCGGGCGACCGACCTGTGGTAGCTATACCGCATGCCAAGACCATCGCTGGCGCGTCGGCGTGCAAATCACATCAGCCGGCGGCAGCTCCTGGCGGGAGCCGGCGCGGGCGCCGCAGCGTTCCTGCTCGACCACGGCACTGGTCATGCCCAGCCCACACCGCAACGGAAGATCGTGTTCGCGCACACGACCGTCGTCACCGTCGACGCGGTGCAGAACGACGTGGCGCTCGCGGTCGAAGGCGACAAGATCACGGCCATCGGCCCCACTGACGCGATCCTGTCGACCTCTCCCAACGCGGAGGTCTACGACGGGCGGGGCAAAGCGCTCCTGCCGGGTCTCATCAACTGTCACGCCCATCTCGCGGCGACCCTGGCTCGCGGCTTCAACGAAGACTTCGGCTTCCCCAACTCCGCGCGGCTCGCTGTCCAGCCCGCGAGCCTGCTGTCGGCGGAGGAAGCGACCTTGATGGTCATCGTTGGCGCGCTCGAGGCGATCCGGTCAGGCACGACCACCCTGGTCGAGAACTCGTCGGGGATCAGCCGGTCGGCCGCCGCGCTGGCTGACACGGGGCTGCGTTGCGTGTTCGCGGAGTCGGTCCGGGACCGCGAGAATGGCTCGGGCCCCGTTTCCCCGGAGTTGCTCGCCAGAAGCGAGGCGCCGCGATTCTCGCCGAAGATGCGAGACGAGGGGTTACAGCGTGTCGAGGATCTGTTCGCCAGGTGGCACGGCACCAGGCAGGGACGGATCAGCGTGTTTCCCGCGGCCTCGCTCGCCGAGGACGCGTCACCGGAGCTGCTGCACGCCGTGCGTGCCTTCGCCGAGAAACACGACCTTGGGTACACGATCCACCTCGCGCAGAGCCGCGCGGAGGTCGACTTCATGCGCCGCTTTCACGGGGTTCGCCCCTCGGCGTTCCTCGAGAAGCACGATTTTCTCGGCCCGCGCCTGTTTGCGGCGCACTGTCGCTACGTCGATGACGCCGAAATCGCCTTGCTCGGCCGTTCCAGCACCATCGTTTCGCACCAGGCGGCCATGGCGGCCAACCGAGGCGTGATCCCGCCGATCCCGGCGCTGCGAGCGGCAGGCTGTCCGATCGCCAACGGCACCGACAACAACACCAACGACATGTTCGAGGTCATGAGAGTCGCGCTGTTGACCGAGCGGATCCGACGGAATGATGCGATGCCGGGCCTGCGCCCGCAGCCGGAAGACGTGCTCGAGGATGCGACGCTCGGAGGCGCCCGGGCGGTGCGGCAGCGGTCGGTCGTCGGCTCGCTTGACGTCGGCAAGAAAGCAGACCTCATCGTCGTGGACACGGCGCGGCCGCATCTCGTGCCGGCGGGGCGCATCGTGTCGGCATGGATCCACAACGGTCAGCCGTCAGATATCGAGTCCGTCATGGTCGACGGCCAGTTCGTCATGCGCGATCGCAAGGTCCTGACGATGGATGAGGCCCGCATCGTCGCCGACGCCGACCGAGTTGGACGGCGGATCTGGAAACAGGTGGAAGCCGCCGGTCCGATTGCGCTGCCGGGCCGACCGCGGCGACTCTGACGAGGACGGCGGCGGCGATGGTCTCCACCCTCAGCGACGGCGTCCACGACTCCAGATGAAAGCCATCGTGTATTCCGCGTACGGTTCGGCCGATGTGCTCAGATGCGAGGAGGTTGCACGGCCCTCGGTCGGCGACGACGATGTCCTGATCAAAGTTCGCGCAGCCTCGGTCAATCCGCTTGACTGGCATTTTCTGCGAGGCGAGCCGTACCTGGTGCGCCTGTCGGCCGGTCTGTTCAGGCCAACCACGACGCGCCTCGGGACCGATGTCGCCGGAGAGGTCGAAGCGGTTGGCCGGAACGTCACCGAGTTCAAATGCGGCGAGGCGGTCTTTGGCGCCGGCCGCGGAACCTTTGCCGAGTTTGCCTGCGCGTCCCCCTCGGCGCTGGCGAAAAAGCCGGATACCGTGACTTTCGAGCAGGCGGCGTCGGTCTATGTGGCCGCGCTGACGGCGCTCCAGGGCGTTCGCAGCAAGGGACCGATTCAGCCAGGGCACCATGTGTTGATCAACGGAGCGGCAGGCGGCGTCGGCACCTTTGCCGTACAAATCGCGAAGTCGTGTGGCGCCACGGTGGCCGGCGTGTGCAGTGGGAGGAATGTCGACCTGGTGCGGTCGATCGGCGCCGATCACGTCATCGACTACACGCGTGAGGACTTCACCACGTCGGCGTTGCGCTATGACCTGATGCTGGACTGCGTCGGGAATCGCTCGCTGGCGGCCTGCAGGCGGCTTTTGACTCCAAACGGGGCGTACGTCGCCGTCGGGGGGCCGAGTGGCCGGTGGATGATCGCGTTTGCGGGTCGCGCACTGCGGGCGGCCGTGTTGTCCAGGTTCGTGAGCCAGACGCTCGTCCTGCTGATGGTGAAGCGGAATCAGGAGGATGTGAATCTCCTGGGCCGTCTGCTGGCGAGCGGAAGCGTCACCCCCGTTATCGACCGGTGTTACTCCTTGACGGAGGTCGCCGACGCCATCCGGTACCAGGAACAAGGGCATGCCCGCGGGAAAGTAGTCATCCGAGTGAGGCCATCATGAGCACTCCCATCCTCATGTCCTGGAGCGGCGGAAAAGACAGCGCGATGGCGCTCTACGAGCTCCGCCGTGCCGGAACCTACGACATCGTCGCCCTCCTCACCTCGGTGTCGGAGGAGTACCGGCGCATCAGCCATCACGGCGTGCGGGAAGCGCTGCTCGACGCGCAGGCCGAAGCGGTCGGCGTGCCGCTGCACAAGGTATATCTCCCGTCGACGAGCGATCACCCCTGCACCAACGAGATTTACGAGCAAATCATGGGCGACGTCATGGCGCACTACCACGCCCGCGGGGTCGACACGGTGGCGTTCGGCGACCTGTTCTTGGAGGATCTGCGCGCGTATCGCGAACGCAACCTGGCCCGGGCGAACATGCGCGGTCTGTTCCCGTTGTGGAAGCGTGAGACCGCCCTGCTGGCGCGCGAGGTCATCGCCCTCGGCTTCAAGAGTTATGTGTCGTGCGTCGAGGGGAAGGTGGGCCCCGGCGTCGCCGGGAAACCGTACGACGAGCAGCTGCTTGCGGCGCTCCCGCGCGAGGTCGACCCGTGCGGCGAATACGGAGAGTTCCATACGTTTGTCTACGACGGACCCATCTTCTGCCGATCCGTCGGTGTCACCGTCGGTGATGTCGTCGTCAGGGACGGTCGGTACTACGCGGATCTGCTCCCCGAAGGCATTCCGGCGCCGGCCGGGTTGCCGTCCACGGCCATGCCGCCGGTCGTCTGACCCGAATGCGACCGCGTCAGCGCGTGCTCAGTGAGGGCCGCCGGCCAATTTTTTGGCCGGCCTGGCCAATTCGAGCTTGGCAGGCAACGGCGGCCGAGCAATAATTGGCATCTCATCAGCAACTTGCCCATGGTCTGCCCGCGATGCGGCCGTCCCATGCCTGTCGCTTCTGGCGAATGCGTGCACTGCAGTGCCGCTGCGCCGGCGACGCACGTCGCTGTTGGTGTAGTCCCATTTGACACAACGGGCCTTCCTCCGGGGGCCACATTCGGCGCATCGGATGCGACGCACGTAGGGAGCGCCGCGGCGGCGCCACCCCGCAGCGCGGCGACGGGCATGCCAACCGGCGGTATGGCGACCGCATCGCCCGCCACCGGTTCGCTGCCGGTCGAGGCGGGCCCCTTGACGGTCGGGCAATCGTTTGGTCCCCGCTACCACATCATCAGGATGCTCGGTGCCGGCGGTATGGGCGCCGTGTACCAGGCGTGGGACGCGGAGTTGAGCGTCGCGGTGGCGCTCAAGGTGATCCGCGTCGATCGCAGTCGCCCCGCCTCAGCCGACGCCGAAAAACGGTTCAAGCAGGAATTGCTCCTGGCGCGCCAGGTGACGCACAAGCACGTCGTGCGGATTCATGACCTCGGCGAAATCGACGGCATCAAGTACCTCACGATGCCGTACGTGCAGGGGGACGATCTCGCCACCGTGCTGCGCAGCGGTGGGCGGTTGCCTGTGCCGCAGGCGCTGCGTCTCGCGCGCCAGATTGCCGCGGGGATGCAGGCGGCGCACGAGGCCGGCGTCGTCCATCGAGATCTGAAGCCCGCCAACATCATGATCAGCGGTGAGGGCCCGGATCGCCAGGCCCTGATCATGGATTTCGGCATCTCCGCCTCGGCCGATGCGACGGCCGGCAGCGTTGTCGTCGGCACGCTCGAGTACATGGCGCCGGAGCAGGCGAAGGGGCAGGCCGACGCGCGGTCTGACATTTACGCCTTCGGGTTAATCCTCTACGAAATGCTCACCGGCCCGCGCATCGTCACCGACGCCACGCCGCAAGCGCGCGTCGATGCGATGAAGCAGCGGTGCGCCGACGGCCTAGTGCCACTCCGGATGATGGACACCTCGATCCCGGAGCCCCTCGAACGGTTCGTCATGCGCTGCGTGGCCATCGATCCCGCGGCGAGGTTCGAGAGCGCGGCCGCATTGACGTCGGCGTTGGCCGGGCTGAGGGATTCGGGCGAGCGGATTCCGATCGCGGCCCGTGTCACGACGCCGATGATGGCGGCCGCGGCGGCGATCGTCCTCGTGCTGCTTGGTGGGACGTACCTGGCGACGCGCTCGTTCCTCGCCCCTGTGAAGGCGCACGATCCGGTGACGGTGCTCATCGCCGACGTCCGGAACGGCACGGGCGACTCGGCCTTCGACCACACACTGGAGCCGGTCCTCAAGCTCGCGCTGGAGGGTGCAGGCTTCATCAACGCGCAGGATCGCGCGAGGATGCGCGTGACCTTCGGCGTCCAGCCGCCGGCTAAGCTCGACGACGTCGCCGCGCGCCAGATTGCGATCAAGCAGGGCCTCGGCGTGGTGCTCTCGGGTTCGATCGATCGCAGGGATTCCGGCTATGAAGTCGCCGTCCAGGCGCTGCAGCCCGTGACCGGCAAGGTGGTCGCGCGCGCGAATGGCGTCGTCGCGAAAAAAGATCAGGTGCTCGCGCTCGTGACCCGGCTGGCGACGACGGTTCGCAAGGTGCTCGGCGACCCGACGTCAGCGTCAGCTCAGCTCTTTGCGATGAAAAGCATCTCGACGACGTCGCTCGATGTGGTCGCGCAGTATGCAGCGGGTATCGAGCTGCAGTCGCAGGGCCGGTACGAAGAGGCGCGCCAGGCGTTCCTGAAAGCGATCGCGCTCGACCCGAAGTTCGGTCTCGGCTATCAGAGTGTGGCGGCGATGTCGCACAACGTCGGCAACCTGCAGGACGCGGATAAGTACGCCAAGGAAGGTCTCC
>JBPYEE010000601.1:0-2665 GCA_051985095.1 Vicinamibacterales bacterium
GTCGTCCTCACGTATCAGAGCAGATTCGCAAATAAACAAGCCGCGACCGAGAGGGTCACGACAACGCGCGAGGCCGATGGCTCGCGGCGCGTATCAGGGTACTTCATCCGATAGTCATCGACCTCGAGCGCCAATGCGAAATGCACTTGTCCTGCTCATCGCGAGCGCCGCGGTGACGCAAACCGCCAGCACGCTTGCCGCGCAGGAGGCCAAGCCTCAGGACACCGAAATCTGGCAGCCTGTGCCAAAGGTCGTGACGCCAGGTAACGCTGTCGGCGCGCCACCCTCCGACGCCATCGTCTTGTTCGACGGTAAGAATCTGGATCAGTGGGTATCCGTCCGCGACAAAAGCCCGGGGAATTGGACCGTCGCTGACGGCGTTGTCACGGTCAACAAACCCGCCGGCGACATCGAAACCCGACGCACGTTCACGAACTTCCAGCTGCACGTCGAATGGCGCATCCCCGCCAACGTCACGGGCAGCGGCCAGGAGCGAGGCAATAGCGGTGTCTTTCTGGCCGCGCTTCCGAGCGGGATCTACGAGCTGCAGATCGTCGACTCGTACAACAATCCGACGTACGTGAATGGCATGGCGGGCAGCCTCTACAAGCAAAGCATTCCGCCCGTGAATCCGAGCCGAAAGCCGGGAGAGTGGCAGAGCTACGACGTCGTCTGGACGGCACCAACGTTCAACGCGGATAGCTCGTTGAAGACCCCGGCCTACGCCACCGTCTTCTTCAACGGCGTGCTCGTCGCCAATCACTTCGCGTTGAAAGGCGTGACCAAGAACACCGGCCAACCAGAATACCACCCCTACACCAGGGCGCCGATCGCCTTGCAGGCGCACGGAGACCCAAGTCCGCCGATCAGTTTTCGCAATATTTGGGTGCGAGAATTGGAGCCAGAATGAAGACCCAAAGCGGTGTAAGAGGTCAGGGGTGAGGGGTCAGGGAACAACCATAAAAGAGACCGGCCATGGTGGACTGTGACTGGCCTTTGCGATTTGTCCCCTGACACCTAACACCTGACCCCTGACACCGCCGTTCGGCCCTTACCAGGGCCTGCCCCATCACCGGCGACTCTCCGGGGGAATCACCCCATTCATGCGAAGGTACTCGACGATCTGTCCGTAGTGGTCGTACGCATGAATCAACGATTCTGCGATGAGCGAGATGCGCGTGGCCGATCCACCCTGGAGAGGCGAGATCGGAGAGGTTCGAACCGGAACTCGGACATCGCCAATAGCATCGATCGCGCGCGCCAACGCATCAAACGAACCGCTCACATACGCGAGCACTTGTGGCTTGCTGACCACGCTGTCGGGGCCCGCTTCATCGCCAGCATCAGAAGGTGGCGCCTGGCCCAACGCCGCGGCAGCCAAGATGTAGTTCGTTGCGGCCAGGTGCCGTAGTTGATGGCTGAATGTACGCACCCCGTTGAATTCACCCACCGTCGGAGCAAATCCGTACTTATCAGCCGGCATCGCATCGGCAGCCGACGTGATGCTTTCGCGAACCGTTTGCAGGAGCACGAGAAAGTTGCGCTTCTCGGCGTCAGATAGAACGTCGGTCGACGTGCCGGATCCTTTCGCACGGGCGAGACCCGCCTCACTCGTCGGCCGCACGACTTGTTGGGCAACCAGACCGCCGGGAAGGATCAACAACTGCACCGCGAACAGCCGCACGAGCGGGGACGAGCGCATCGGACACTCCACATGAAAGGTGACGCGGAGTGTACCGGTTCAAGCGCGATTCAAGTCAAGAGCGAAATGTGTGATCCATCTTCGCGAGCGCGGCGACTCGTTTCTGCACACACTCGCCAAGTGTAGCGCAGCGACAGCGCGCTAATTTGTCCAACAGATCACGCATGCGCTCGGCTCGCTCGATCCGATCGTTGACTTCCTCGATCTTACGTCGGACCAGCGCCTGCCACCGCGCCGTCGGCGGAGTCCCTTCCTCGAATCCATGCAGCAGAGTCCGGATCTCCCTTACGCTGAACCCCGCGTCCTGGGCCAGACGGATGAGCGCGAGTTGCTCGAAAACGACGGGCTCATAGAAACGCCGGCCGCCAACTCGCTTCGTTGGCCGCACGAGTCCGACACTCTCGTAGTAACGGATCGCCGACGTCCGCACGCCAACACGCTCGGCGACTTCTCCGATCAACATCCCGGATTGTTCAGGCATCATCGTCATCCGCCGATACTATCGGAAGCGCCGCTGATTCTCGACCATTGGCTGGTCTTGCCTTCGATCGATCGTGGAGTACCCGGATCTTACTGTAGAGTAAGCGAAGGGCCCTTTCGCTCCCCGCCGGACCGGTAATCTCCAACACCGGCGAGCCATCCTCGCCGACTCGCTCCTCGTACATATACGTCGGGCAGCAGGCACGTTCGATCGCAAGGAATTCTGCGATGAGCCGCACGCTTTCTTGCCCAGGGGAAAAACGTAGGCGCACCCCGCCGACAATCGCCTCCGTGGATTCCGCGTTGGCAGCCAGCCGTGCGACGTCCGCCAATCGCCGCAGGAACGCAACGCCCTTCAAGCTGCACGTCGCGAGTGGTCCCAATCCGACCTCGAAGCCCTTCGCCATACCCAGAAGCCTACGACTTCAAGTGCACTTGAGGTCAAGTCTTGGACGCTAGACGTTGGACGCTGGACGCTGGAAC
>JBPYEE010000602.1:0-12635 GCA_051985095.1 Vicinamibacterales bacterium
CCTCGAGAGGAGCGTAACAGTCGCGACTCAGCTGAGACTTGCGGCCGCACGTCAGCGGTCCTGCATATTGTCTAATCAGACAATCACGCGTCGGCTCTGATGCCGATCGTGGCGTGGCGGCGTTACAGGGCGTTATCGCGGGCCGGTTTGTGCGGGATGTGGACTGCCGTTCGAGATTCACCGCGACGTTTGCCGACGCGATGTTTTGGCAGGAAGACGCCCGCCCAGTGGATGCGCAGCGCTCGATTCACATCACTCGGCGCGGCCAAAATGGCCGACGAAGCCCGGGACCCTTGCACGGCGCTCGACGGGTTCTGCAGAGTGCTGGGTCGCTGGCTTTCATCACTCGGTGCGTAACGCCACCACCGGATCGATACGGGATGCGCGGCGGGCCGGCAGGTAAGCCGCGAGAAGCGCCGCGCCGGCGACCGCGAGCGGGACGGCCACGAACACGGTCGGCTCGGCGGGTGACGTGTTGTACAGCATCGAGGTGATCAATCTCGCGGTCACCGCAGCCGCGAGCATGCCGGCCACTATTCCGGCGCCTGTCGCGCGAAGCGTGCCAGACATCACATGGCGGCAGACCTGGCGACGGGTGGCGCCGAGCGCGACGCGGACGCCGATTTCGTAAAACCGCTGTTTGATGCCGTAGGACACGACGCTGTAGATGCCGACGCACGCGAGCAGCAGGGCGAGCAGCGAGAAGCCCGTCACCAGTCGCGCCAGAAACAGGCGCGGTGAGGCTGCGCGGTCAATCAAATCGTCGATTGGCTGGAGCGGCGCGGCCAACAGGTCGGGATCGATCGTCCTGAGCACCGAGCCGATGGCGGGCGCGAGCGCCGATGCGGGAAGCGGCGACCGGACGACGAGGTCGACGGCGGCGATCGGGACCTGCGTATAGGGCAGGTACATCTGAAAGACCGACGAGGGCTCTTCGAGCCTCGCCTGGCGAACGTCGGTGGCGATGCCGACCACGGTGTAGGTTCCGGGCCAGCTCGTGACGACCGGGCGGCCCAACGGATCCTGCCCCGGCCAGAGCCGCTGGGCGAGCCGCTCGTTGACGATCACGGCACGATGGTCCAACGTATCCTCGGCCGAGAAGTCCCGGCCGGCTCTCAAGGGGATACCCATCGCGCGCAAATAGCCGGGGCCCGTCACATAAAGGAAGGCTGACGGCCGTCGGCCGGGTGGGTAGATCTGTCCTGGGTCGCCTGCCGGCCACCCGCGAAATCGCTCGAGGGGCAACGCGTCGGTGATGGCAGCGGCCTCAATCCCGGGCACTGCACGCACGCGCGACGTCACCTCGTCGAGCATGGCGCTACGCCGCACGGTCTGTTCGATGGATAACAACGCCAGCGGGAGATTCAAGCGCGCGCGGTGCGCCCGTGCCGGTTGGAAGCCCAGGTTGACGTTGATGGCATTCAGAAAGCTTCGCGCGAGCAAGCCGGCTCCGACGAGCAGAACACACGTCAGTGCCACTTCCGAAATCACCAGGATCGACCGCATCGATCCTTCGAGCGGGGCTGCCGTCGTTGCGCCGGGCTGCTCACGGACAAACCCGTCGCGTTGACGCGAAATCCTGAGCGAGGGCAGCGCCATCGACCCAAGCCCCGCCACGAGAGCGGCCGAAGCCGTGAAGAGCAGGGCGCTGCTGTCGACCTCCATCCACTCGAGCAGCGGGATCCCCAGCGTCGTATTCGACCTCACGGCACCGACCAGGGCGTAGGCAATCGGCACTGCCGCAGTCGCGCCGGCAATTGCCAGCAGCATCCCTTCCGTGAGCAGCTGGCGGATGAGGCGTCCACGGCTCGCCCCGAGTGCCGAGCGGACCGCAAATTCCCTGGTCCGCGCTGTGGCGCGTGCGAACAGGAGATTCGAGAGGTTCGCGCACGCGATCAGCAGCACCATCGCGACCGATACCCACAGGAACCCGAGCGAGCGGCGGAAGCGGCCGTTGACGTGCGAGTTCAGGTCGGTCACCTGAGCAGTGATCGCCCCCCAATCGGGATGTTCGCGCCGTAGCTGCGGCATCAGCGCATCGACTTCTGCCTGGGCCGCTCGGGGTGTGCCGCCGGAGTTCAGCCGCGCGACAGTCGAGAGTGCATTTCCCCAGACGGCCGGAACGACCGCGGGTAGCGGCAGGAAGAGATCGACAGCGATGCCGGGAGAAAACACCGAACCGAAGTCGAAGCCGGCCGGCAGGATCCCGACCACGGTTGCCGGACCGAAGTTGAAACTCAACGTCTTTCCGACCAGGGCCGGATCGCCGCCAAAACGACGCTGCCACAAGCCGTGACTGATGACGACTGCCGTCGAGCTAAAGCCCGACGCGCTTGCGTCGGCAGACGAGAACACGCGACCAGCCATCCGTACGCCGAGGGTTTCGAAGAAGTTCGGTGCGACCATCGTGCCGGTCAGTGCTTCCGCATCGCCGTTGCCGGTCAAGGTGAAGGGAGCGAATCGAAAAAAGGCGTAATACGCGCTGACTTGAGAGAAGGAGCGTGTACGCAGCTTGAGTTCATCAAGCTCGGCCCCTGTGTACGTGCCGATGCTTCGCCCCTCCTCACTCGACGGCGAGATCCAGACGAGCTGGTGCGGATTCGCGAACGGCAGCGGAAGGAGAAGGATCGGGCGGACGATACTGAAGACCGCCGTGTTCACGCCGATCCCGAGTGCGAGCACCGCAATAGCGCCGAGGGCGAAGACCGGACGCCGCCGAAAACCGCGCATCGCATACGCGACGTCCTGGAGCGCGCTCTCGAGAAGCGGCAGCGCGCGTGCGCGGCGGTGCTCGTCCCGGGCTCGCTGCACACCACCCAGCGCAAGCCGGGCACGACGCTCGGACTCCGCGGTTGACAGTCCGGCGCAGCGATACTCCTCGGCCGCCATCGCGAGATGGCTTTCGAGTTCCTCATTCAGGTCGTCGTCGAGGGCCCGGTGACGACCGACGGCGAGCAGGCGCTGCACCAGCCGGTACATTTCGCCGATCACGAGCCACCTTCGGTCTGAGTGAGCACGCGGCCCATGACCGCAGCGAGCCGGTGCCACGCTTTGGTCTCGTGCTCGAGGTGTTGCCGACCGCGTCTGGTGAGCTCGTAGTACTTGGCGCGCCGGTTGTTGTCCGACACGCCCCATTCGGCGCGGATCCAGCCGCGCTGCTGCAGTCGGACCAGCGCGGCGTAGATCGTCCCCTGATACAGCAGCACTGCGTCACCGCTCACCTGTTCGATGCGTCGGGCGATCCCGTAACCGTGGAGAGGTCCGATGGCCACGAGAGTCTGCAGGACCATGAGGTCGAGCGTCCCCTGGAGGAGGTCAACGCGTGAGCCCTGTGACATGGCACCAGGACTATATCCGCTCTCATGTGCGATGTCCACATGAGCGCACGCTCGCCCGGGTGTTTGGCTGTCGGCGGTCTGGACGTAGTGGCGCGAAGCTATCACCATCGTGAAGCCTGACACGGTACGTCGTTGGGTGCCCGAGCATACGCGCAGCCAAGATGAAATCCACGTTGAAGCTGCGACGACAGGCTTCGTGTCCCAGGGCCTGAGCGGGGCGCGATTTCCCGACACCCGCCTGACCTTCGATCGGCTGACGGTAGAACTCACCGTCTCCACGTCGATTTGCCACCCTGTCAGTTGCGACGGAAGGCTGGCTGATGATGGCCTCAAATGGCGCCGCAGCGCGCGAGGCGATCCTTGTGCTGCTCCAGCATCATGCAACGTCGCGTGGCAACGTCGCCGATGATGGTTCGGCATTGTATGGCCTCTTTGTGTCGTGACCTTACGTTCCAGTTGTAGCCAAAACCTGTCACATCGGAACCTCTCGTGCCCGACGGGCGTATGGACAGGCATGGGCCGCAAGATCTTGAGAATCGCCAAGCTCGCCCTATTGACGTTCTTTGGGATCGCCCTTGTCTTTGTCGGAAGCGGCCTGCTCTACCGTACCTACCGGCACCATCAAGTCGCCGAGGCGACAATGATCGACCCAATGCGCGGCATCGACGAGGCCGAGTTCACGCAGATCGGCGGCATCGACCAATGGATCAGCATTCGGGGCCAAAACCGTGACAACCCAGTCCTTCTCCTGTTGCATGGTGGTCCAGGCTTCGCACTGAGCGTGATGCCGCGAGAGTTCTTGTTCAAGTGGACCCGCTATTTCACTGTGGCGCAGTGGGACCAACGCGGCGCCGGTAAGACGTTCGGTCGGTCTGGCCCGCTCGACGCATCCGCGACGATCAGTCGGATTGTGGTCGATGGTGTTGAGGTCGCTGAGTTCCTGCGCGCGAAGCTGCACAAGCCAAGGATCATGCTCGTCGGGGTGTCATGGGGCTCGGACATCGGCGTGCGGATGGCGAAGACGCGGCCGGACCTTTTCTATGCTTTCGTCGGCACCGGTCAGGCCGTGAACCAGCACAAGTATCGGCCGCTCGCCTACGCGCAACTCCTCGCCGACGCCCATGCCCGCAACGACCGTCGTGCCGTTCAGGAACTCGAAGCTAACGGGCCGCCACCATACAACTCCATCGCGAAAGCAAGCGTTCACACGAAATGGGCAAACGCCTACGAACCGGGACAACCTTCGACGTGGAGCCTATTTTCCATCGCGCTTTTCGAGTCCGACGCAAGCCCGCGGGACATTCGCGACTACGTGGATGGTGTGAAGGACAGTCAGGATCACTTCCGCGACGAGGTGGAGACCAGCGATCTGCCGGCAATCGGAACGGACTTCTCGGTCCCGTTCTATGTTTTTCAAGGCGCGCTAGATCGAGTGACACCGATTCAGCCTGTTCAGGCGTATATGGACAGCATCACGGCGCCCCAAAAGCAACTTGTGCTGATCCCGAACGCTGGGCACAACGTCATCGCCACCAGGAGTGATGAGTTCCTGCGCCTACTGGTGGAACGGGTCAGGCCGCTGGCCACTCAGTCGCCGTAGCGCTGATCCGAGCGGCGACGCAGCCCCAGCGGAACCGACGCAGTTTTGCCTCGGACCTTCGCGGAGCGCGTGCGTGCTGACGGGCACGGCCGTCCGGTATACCCATGCGAACGCCGGTTCCGAGGAAAACTAACGGACAGTCTCGTCAGAGAGATGAACCCCAGGCTGAGTCGGGTTGCGGAGTGCGAAACCCGTCGTTGGAAAACAGTGCGGCGTTACACGGGATCTATTGGCCTGGAACTAATTGCGAGTCGCTCCGGCAAAATCCCCTCCCTGCTAACATTAAGTGATGTGGCGCCCCAAAGGAAGCCGCTGCGTCGGAAACGCCCGGATCGTTTACAGCGGTGTCATGCTGGAACGCCCGTGCCGTCGAACGAAACGGCACCGTCTGCACATCCGCTACGGTCCAAATCATCTTGGTCTCGCTACTACGTGCAATATCGCCCGACGCTAATAGGGGTAACCTTTGAGCCTTGGCGTCCTGGGCTTCCAATCAGGTAGGGAAGCGTATTTGTCACCAATTGGCATCTTGACCTTCGGCAGACTCTGGGCGTCCAGTGTCTCGTCTTCCGGAATGACATCGTTGATGTAGAGCAGATACGCGGTCAATGCGTAGACCTCATCGGCCGTTAGCGTCCCCTCTCTATTGAGGGGCATCCCGCGATTGATGTAATCCCAGACCGTCGTTGCGAACGGCGCGCGAAGCGGCAGGATTCGCCCTCGCGCCCAGACGTCAGGATTCTTGGGATCTTTGCTTTTTAGATTGGGTGCCGTACCGCCTATTCCCGCCGCGCCGTGGCATCCCACGCATCCCTTCGCGCGATAGACCTGCGCGCCTTCCTTGGCAGTGCCTTTTCCCTGCGGGAGTTCTTCTCCGGTCGGGCCGATGGAGATATCCAACGCGCGAATCTCCTCAGTGGTCGGCGTGCGTCCCACTCCATAGGTAGGACCCTGCGCCAGCGCGGAGACGCCGATCAGCAAGGCGAACGCGAACGCAATGAGGAAAACCCTACGCGTTCCCATTGGTCACGCTTCCGTCCTTGGCGATCCTCCAGGGCTGAATGCTGTTGTCCAACCCTGGCACGCTGAATGTTTCATCGAAGGGCTTATTCCAGTACTTCGCGATCTGTGCGCGCGACGGTTCAACCTGACCGATCTCGTCGGTGCAGCGCGACTGGAGCTCCGTTTCGTTTCCGTCCCAATTCCACTGATAGGCAAAACGGGCATGGGCCATGCGCTGTGGCGTTCCCTTGAACTCAGCCTTGTTCCATTTCTTGCCGCCGTCGGTAGACACTTCCACCAGCTTGATAGCGCCGCCACCGGACCAGGCCAGGCCGCTGATCTCGTAGAAACCCTTGCCGGGCAGCTGTTGTCCGCCCGATGGGAACGTGATGACCGACTTGGGCCCGATCTGGTAACTCAAGGCAGCCTCTTTCTCTTTCCCGTCCTCATGAAGATGCCCATAGTCGTTGTAGTTCATGTAGTACCGATCGACGATCTTGATTCGTCGCAGCCACTTGGTGTGAAAAATTCCCTCGAAGCCGGGGACCATCAGCCGCAGCGGAAATCCGTTTTGAGGCCGTACGGCCTCGCCGTTCATGCCGTAGGCCACGATGCAGTCGTCCATCCCCTTAGCGATTGGCATGCTCGACGCACCCTTCACTTCCTCCACCCCTTCTGCGACGAACCAGGATGCCCCGCCCTTCAGTCCGCACTCCTTGAGCAGCGTCGAGAGGAGCACGCCGGTCCACTCGGCGCAACTCGTCATGCCGTGCGTTTCTTGAACGGTTGTCGCTTTCCGCGACGATCGATTCCCTGCGCACTCGATGAAATGAAGGCGGGTGACGGACGGGAGCCGCTTCAAGTCCTCCATGGTGAAGGTCAGCGGACGGTCGACCAGACCGTGGATCATGAAGCGATGCTCCCGCGGATCGATGTCCGGGAGGAAGGATCCACGAGTCGTCGCGAAGTAGTGGAGCGAGGATGGCGTGATCACCCCGACGGAGTCCTGAAGCGGCGACGCCACATGAAATGTAAGCCCGAAGTTGTCAGGCGACGGCCGGCCGCCGTGGGGGATGCGGACCGACTTCACATACTTAGAGCGATCGCCGTAGGCGATTTGACCATCGTTGTCGCCCTTGATCATGGGCGGGGATGCATGTGTCATTGGTTCCTGGCCGAGCGCGGGTGCCGCGGCTCCGAGGGTGAAACCACCGGCTAACGTGGCGCCGCTCTTCAGGAGTTCCCGCCGATTAAAGCGTTTCGAACCCATCGGTCTCTCCTTCGCAGATGAGCCTATGAGGAGATCGGTTACCCGAAGTCGAAAGTATACGCCCGTCACGGGGCCCAATCGAGCAAGTCCGAAGTGCCCTTGGACCTCGTCGTGTGCGGACTCAGCACGGTCGCGGCGCTCTGGTCGGCGCCTTCGTGTGCAGAACCTCGATCGATGGAGCTACGCGGCCTGCCGGTAGTAGAACTTGAGCAGGCCGCCGAGGCGCTCGCGACATTCGGACCTGTTCCGATCACCGTTGTCGTCGAGGCGATGAGTTCGTTGTGCAGGCCTGGTGCGGACGAGGAGCCACCGCTCGCAGGTTCCGTCGGCGCGCCCGCCGTTCAGATGCCCGAGCATACGCGCGGCCGAGATGAAGCCCACGTCGAACCGCGACGACAGGCTTCGCGTCCCAGGGCCTGCGCGAGGTGCGATTTCCCGACATCCGCTAGACCTTCGATCGGCTGACGGTAGAACGCACCGATTCCACGTCGATTTACCGCCGTGCCAGCTCGGGCCAGGCTGGCGACAGAGGGTCGGTTGAAGGCGGGCCAATGCGCTACCGCTACGCCCGCAGCCACGAGCCCGACACCGCCCGGTCGGAGACACTTCGTGGCGAACCTGAGGCGTCGCCAGGCTGCGCTCCGGGGCGACGGTGAGGCGACTGAGCGTTATCCGAAAAGCTAGAAGTTCCGGTCGGTCATGTTGGTCGTGGAACGGCTCGATGAAGGAATCGTCGAAGTGCTACCGGACGCAGCCGCGTCATGGACGGGGGCTTTTGGACCTGGATGGGTAGCACCGATGATCGCGGGATCGCCTTATTCCGTACGAAGGGCGGCCAGGGGATCGATCGATGTGGCTCGTCGGGCCGGGAGGTACGAGGCCACGAACGCGACCGTTGGAAACGCAACTGCAACTGACAGGAACGTCGGTGGATCGAGCGGCGTCAAGCCAAACAAGAGGCCCTGGAGATAGCGGCTCGCGAGGATCGCACCCACAAGCCCGATGACCAGACCGACACCGACGAGGAGGCCACTCTCCCCCAGTACGAGTCCGATCACCTGATGTCGCTGCGCACCAAGCGCCATCCGGATACCGATTTCTTGCGTTCGCTGGCTCACCGCAAACGCGATGACGCCATACAGGCCGATCGCCGCAAGCCCCACGGCGATGGCGGAAAAGATCGCAATCAACACCGCATACATGCGCGGACGCGTCATGGAGTTCGACACGATTTGCTCCATGGTCGCGATCCGATCAACGGTGGCTTGGGGATCGAGTTGGTGGACCACATCCCGAATGTCGGCCAAGACGGTCGTCGGCTCGCCGACGGTGCGCACGGCGTAATAGGCACCGACCGGAAACATCGGCGGCATTCGAAACGCTGGGTCAGTGGGGATCTGCCGCATGTCGATGAAGTACTGCGACTCCGGCGGGCGATCGAGACCGAACTGTCGAACATTCCCCACCACGCCGACAATCTGCATCGCAATCCGACGCCCTGACGGTCCAAGCAGGATCGTTTGTCCAATCGGGTCCGTACCTCGAAAGTCTCGCCGCGCGAGTGCGTCGTTGATCAGGATGACCGGTGGTTGTCCGACACCATCCTGGTCGCTCAAGCCGCGGCCCGCCAGAATCGGGATCCCCAGCGTGCGCAGGTAGTCGTGGCTCACGAAGCGGACATCGGGCGAATCGTCCAGGGTCTGCTCTACTCCATCGCGCCGAATTGTCAGCCGAAGCGAATCCTGTAGCGCAACCATGGGCACTTGCCGCGCGTAGCCGATGGACCGAACGCCAGGGATCGCACGCAGCCGTTCGACCAGGGCTTCGGCGAAGGCCAACTGTTCAGCGGGATGCCGGACGCCCACCTGAAACGTCAACACATGTGAGGGGTCGAAGCCCGGATTGACTGTGGCGAGGTTGATAAAGCTGTGAATCAAGAGTCCGCCGGCAACCAGCAAGACGGTCGCGAGAGCGATTTCGGCGATCACCAAAGCGTTCTTGAGACGCATGCGAGCCGCAACGCTGTGCTCCCGCAACCCTTGGGTTATCACCGTACGAGCGTGGCGCGCCGCCGGAATGAGCCCGAACAGCAGACCGGTACCCAGCGATAGCACTGCCGCATACCCGAGGACCGTGCCGTCGATGCGAATTTCCGCGAGCCGCGGAAACACGACGGTGTTTCCGAGGTCGGACCGGCCCAGGGTCGTGCCGAGGAGTCGGAACAGACGAACGAATGCGAACGCCAGTGCGGTACCGGCGATGCCCCCCAGCACCGCCAAGAGCAGACTTTCCGCCAGCAACTGGCGGACCAGGCGACCGCGGCCGGCACCAATCGCCACGCGCACCGCAAGTTCGCGGCGACGCGAGAGCCCCCGCGCGAGGAGCAGATTCGCGACATTGACGCACGCGATCAGCAACACGATTCCCACGGCGGCGGCCAGCACGAGCAGGGCTGGTCGCACAGAGGCCGCGACTTCATCGTGAAGACGAATCAGTTCGTACCGCGGCACAGGCGCGACACGCGGTGGCGTCGAGCCACGGGTGGCCGCTCGAATCGCGGCGAATTCGGCTGCAGCCGCGTCAGGCGTCGCACCAGGTGCGAGGCGCGCGATGGTTTCTCGGCGGACCGGACGGCTGTCAGCGACCACCCGCTGGACTCGAGGCGCCCAGAACTGGGCGTTGTCAAAGGGGAACCGGAATCCTGGCGGCATGACACCGATTACCGTGTACGGCACACCCATGGTCATGCCGCCCGTAAATCCCCCATTGTCGTCAAACGTCACCTGTGTCCCGACGATCTCGTTGCCTCCAAATCGCTGCCAGGTGTCATAGCTCAGGACGACGACGCGGTCATGACCATCGACAGCGTCGCCTGGGAGGATCATTCGGCCCCGGAGCGCCGCCACACCGATCAGCCGAAAGAGATCACCCGACACGCTGAAGCCTTCAAGCCGAGTTGCGTCCTCGCCAACGGTCGCAGTCGTTTGGACGAGCCCGTAGTTCGCCACATGCGTCACAGTCTTGGCGCGCTCGGTCACTTCGAGCAGATCCCGGACCTCCATCGCGGCGTATCGCCGATCGGGCCCCCTGCCATCACCGATCTCTGCCCCAGGGACGTTTTCCCACACGCGGACCAGCTGGTCCGAATGTGGATAGGGCAACGGTGCCAACAGCACTGCATGCACGGCACTGAAGATCGCCGTGTTTGCCCCGATACCCATCGCCAGGGTGAACACGACCACGACGGTGAATCCTGGAAATCGCCGCAGCGTGCGTCCCGCGTACTGGAGGTCGCGGCGCAGGTCATCGAGCCACAGAAATGACCGCGCGTCCCGGTGCAACTCCTTCGTGAATGCCAGACTCCCGACGCGACGGCGAGCGGCGAGTCGCGCGTCGTCGGGTGAATAGCCGCGTGATCGATAGTCCTCTTCAACGAGCGCGACGTGAGCCAAGAGCTCCCGGTCCAGATCGACCTCGCGCGCACCGGGCCGAATAACGTTGAACACCCGGAGCAGCAGACGACGAAGGCTGGCCATCATGATGGGCGCGTGACGAACAGCTTGTCGATGAACCCGGCGAGCCGGCGCCACCGAACGGTCTCGCCTTCGAGCGCCCGCAGACCGCTCTTCGTGATGGCGTAAAATTTGGCGTCTCTGCCGTGTTCAGTTCGGCGCCAGGTCCCCTTGATGTCACTTCGCTGCTCGAGTCGGACGAGTGCCGGGTACAGCGTGCCCTGATTCAATGGAAACGGTTCGCCAGCGACCTGCTCGAGCCGCGCCGCAAGGGCGTACGCATGGAGCGGGCCCATCGTCGACAACGCTTGCAACACGATCAGGTCGAGAGTGCCCTGGAGCAGCTGGACGGGCGAGTTCGCCACGTTGCTTACGGTGTCATGGGTCTACTTGAATGTCAAGTGAAGCGGTACGTTCCGACCAGTTCGACGGCTGTCGGGCAGCTGCTCGCTCGCTGCGATCGCGTGCGACTCTGGAAATGGGACTTGCGGTGCGTCGTTAAACAATAAACGCAGAGAGTCCCTAAACGCGATTGGTGCGACCCTCGTCTAATAGGCCGAGAGTAGGGTGTCTACCATCGACGCCGCGATCGATGGTAGAGTTTCGACTATGGCGAACAGTGGCTCGAGAGACGCACTCTTGCGCGGCACGCTGGACATGCTGGTCCTGCGGACGCTGCTCTGGGGACCGATGCACGGGCATGACATCGCGAAGCACATCCAGCGATCGACCGATGACGTCCTGCAGGTTGAGCACGGATCGCTCTACCCGGCGCTCCATAGGCTTCGTCGCAAGGGCTGGATCACCGCCAGTTGGGAGCTCCACAAAGTGCGAAATCGCGAGTTCAAGTATTACCGGCTAACAGCGGCCGGCCGACGCCAGTTGACCACCGAGGAGGCGCAGTGGCGACGCGTCTCCAAAGCGATCGGGCGGGTGATGTGGCCCGCGTTGAACCGTGCGGAGGAGTGACGTGAATCGCGAAGATGACCTCGATCGCGAACTTCAGGATCATATCGATCTCGAGGCGGACGATCGGATGGCCGCCGGCCTGCCTCCCTCCGAGGCTCGCGCGGCGGCCGTCCGACAATTGGGCTCAATTGCGTTGACTAAAGAGAACGTTCGTGAGGCATGGGGAACCGCGTGGATCGAGCGAGCGCGGCAGGACCTTTCATTCGCCATCCGATTGATGCAGAAGGCACCCGGGTTCACCGCAGCCGCCATCCTGATTCTCGCTGTCGGCGTGGGCGCCAGCACTGCGATGTTCACCGAGATCAGCGCCGTGTTCTGGCAGCGGTTGCCTGTCGCGCGGCCCCAAGAGTTGCGGACCTTTGCGTGGTTCAGCCAGCGGCATCCGTTCGTCGCGGGTAATAACGTCATCGCTGGACCGTCCGTCGACGGAATCGACACGTTCGGCTCGTTCTCGTATCCGGCCTACGCAGCAATGCGGGACGGCAACACGACCTTTTCGCAGCTTGCGTGTTGGGCCGACCTTGGTGAAGCACGACCCGTCGTCATGCGCGATGTCGGGTTCGGCACGGTTCATTTCGTCTCGGGCAATTACTTCGAGACGCTCGGCGCGCGTCCGGAGCTCGGTCGAGCGCTGACGCCCGAGGACGACATACCTGGGACGACCGCCGCCGTTCTCAGTGATGCCTTCTGGCACCGCAGCTTCGGCGGTCGTGCTGACATTCTGCAACAAACGATCGATCTCAATGGGAAGACCTTTTCCATTGTCGGCGTGATGCCGAAGGGATTCTTCGGGATCGACCCGTCGTCTGTCCCAGACGTCATTGTCACCGCCGGAGCCGTTCAACTCGCAGCATCCACCGTCAATCCGCTCCAGAATCCGGTCCTTTGGCAGATGTGCCGGGTATTCGGTCGGATACGGCCCGGCGTAAGCGACGCACAGGCGC
>JBPYEE010000603.1:0-6616 GCA_051985095.1 Vicinamibacterales bacterium
CGTGACGCTCGACTTGCGGCCGCACCGCTTCGATCAGCCGGTCATACTGAACGCCTGATGGACAGGCCGTCACACACGCCATGCAGCCGAGACAGGTGTCGAAGTGCCGCTGATACGCATCGCTCCAGCCGGCGCGTCCCTCGAGTCCCGACTTCATGAGGTAAATCCGGCCGCGCGGCGAATCGGCCTCCTGGCCCCACAGCAGGTACGTCGGGCAGGACGGCAGGCAGAACCCACAGTGCACGCAATCTTCGACGAGCGCCTGCGACGGTGGATGATGCGTGTCGAAGATTCCGGGCACGCCTCATCTTACTCGGAGGGCGACTATAATCGCGCGATGGCGCCGCGCCAGCTGACAGCTGCCCGCACCAATGCGCGGCGGCGCCGCGTCGCGCCGTCGGTCGGCACGAACGTCCTGCGCAAAGACGGACTCAGCAAGGTCACCGGCGCCGCGCGGTATCTCGACGATCTGACGTTTCCGAATCTGCTGCACGCGCGCACCATCCGCGCGACCATTCCCGCCGGCACGCTCGCGGCTGTGCGATTCGCCTTCGACCCGTCCGGCTTCACGATCGTCGACCACCGCGACATCCCCGGGCGGAACGTTGTCGCCCTGATCGACGACGATCAGCCATGCCTGGCCGAGCGCACGATTCGGCATTTCGCAGAGCCGATTGCGGTGGTCGCGCACGCCGATCGTGAACGGCTGCTGGCAGCGCCCGTCGAGATTGGCTATCACGAGCAGGTGCCGAACTACGATCCCGCTGCGTCGTCGATGACCTTCAAGACGATCGCGATCGACAAAGGGGACGTCACCGCCGGGCTCGCGGCGGCCGATGCGATCGTCGAAGGCGAGTACCGATCCGGTCATCAGGAACAGCTGTACATCGAACCGAACGGTGTCATCGCCGTGCCGAACGGACGGGGGATCACCGTCTATGGATCGCTGCAGTGTCCGTACTACGTGCACCGGGCGCTGAAGGTCCTGCTGGATCTGCCCGATGACCGCGTCCGCGTGGTGCAGACGGAAACCGGCGGCGGGTTCGGTGGCAAAGAAGAGTATCCGTCGATGATCGCGTGCCATGCGGCGCTCGTCGCGCTGAAGGCGCAGCGTCCGGTGAAGCTGGTGTACGACCGCGCGGAGGACATGGTCGCGACCACGAAACGGCACCCGGCGATCATTCGCCATCGCACGGGAGTGACGCGCGCCGGCCAGCTGACCGCGATGGATATCGACGTCCTCCTCGATGGCGGCGCGTACGCCACGCTGAGCGGAGTCGTCTTGTCCCGGGGCGTCATTCATGCCGCCGGGCCGTATCGGTGCGATCACATCCGGATCCGCGGCCGTGCCGTCATGACGAATACGCCGCCGAACGGGGCGTTTCGCGTCTTTGTCGCGCCGCAGACCCAGTTTGCGACCGAGGTGCACATGGATCGGGTGGCCCAGGCGCTGGGCCTCGACCCGGTCCGCATCCGCGAGATCAATGCGCTTCGGCCGGGCGACACGACCGCGACCGGCCAGCGCCTCGGGCCGGACTGCAGCGCCCTGGAGGTGTTGCGCGCGGCGGTCAAGCGCAGCCACTTCACGCGCAAACGAGATGCGTACGCACGCGATCGGGCGCGCCCAGCCCGCGTCAGGAGGAGGCTGGCGGACGCGGGCCGCCGCTCCGTCAGAGGCATCGGGTTGTCGCTTTTCTTCCACGGCTCCGGGTTCACAGGGGCGGGCGAGGTGACGCTGGCGTCGAAGGCGACGCTCGAGCTGACCGAGCGTGGCGCGCGCATCCGGGTCGCGAGCACGGAAATCGGCCAGGGGACGCGAACCATGCACGCGCAGATCGTGGCCGACGCGCTGCAGGTGCCCTATGACTGCGTCGAGGTGAACGCCGCCGATACCGACGAGGTGCCCGACAGCGGACCGACCGTTGCGTCCCGGACCTGCATGGTGGTGGGCCGGATCCTGCAACGCTGTGCCGAAGAGATGCGCGTGCGGCTCGGTCGGCTGACGCCCCGCCAGTATCTCGCGCAATACGGGCCGCTCTCGATCACGAAGGCGTACGAACGGCCGGCGGAGATGGTCTGGGACGACGCGCGGTATCGCGGCGATGCCTACGGCAGCTATGGATGGGCGTGCGACGTGGTGGAGGTCGAAGTCGATTGCGATACCTGGCAGGCGAGGCCGGTCGGCTTCACGACCGTCCAGGAAATCGGCAGAGCCATCCATCCGGCGCTCGCGGCGGGGCAGATCGAGGGTGGCAGCGCGCAAGGGCTCGGATACGCGCTGCTCGAGCAGGTGGTCATGCGCGACGGACGCATGGCCAACGCGCAGCTGACCAACTACATCATCCCGACGACGCTCGACGCCCCGCCGATGGATGTCCTGCTGCTCGAGAATCCCTATCCACACGGCCCGTTCGGCGCCAAGGGAGTCGGCGAGATGCCGATTGACGGTCCGGCGCCGGCGGTGATCAACGCGCTCCGACACGCCGGTTTCGATCTCCGCGAGATTCCGGCAACGCCCGAGTGCATCATGAAGGCGGCGCGGTGCCCATAGGGACGGTGATCGTCAACGGCCGCCGCCGGCGGCTCCGGGTCAACCCGCTGAAGCGCCTCCTCGACGTGCTGCGCGAAGACTTCGGGCTCACGGGCACCAAAGAAGGCTGTGGCGAAGGCGAGTGCGGCGCCTGCACGGTGCTGGTCGACGGGACGCCAGTCAATGCCTGTCTCGTGCCGGTCGCGCACGTCGCCGGGTCGCGCGTGACGACGATCGAAGGCCTCGAAGGACGCCACCGGCTGCAGCGCGCATTCGTCGAACACGCAGGCGCCCAGTGCGGTATCTGCACCCCGGGCATGATCATGGCCGCCACCGCCCTTGGCCGACGGCCCTCGCTCGACCGGATGCGCCGCGGGCTTGCGGGCAATCTCTGTCGATGCACCGGGTACGAGGCGATCTATCGATCGATTCGGCACGGGATCTGAGTGACACGGTCATGATGGCGGTGCTCTCGGGTCGCTCGCTCCTCCAGCCGAAATCGCTCCCGGACGCGCTGAAGATGCTGCGCGACGAGAGCCCGTTGATGCCGCTCGCCGGGTGCACCGACCTCTATGTCGCCTTGAACGCCGGGATGCTCAACGACCGCCGGTTCCTCGATCTGTGGCGGCTTGACCCGCTGCGGCGAATTGCCCTGCACGGCGAACTGCTGTCAATCGGCGCGCTGGCGACCTACACTGATCTCGTCGAGTCCCGCCTCGTCCGCAGCCGGGTGCCGATGCTCGCCATGGCGGCCCGCGAGATTGGGGGCGTTCAGATCCAGAATCGGGGCACCATCGGCGGCAACGTCGCGAATGGATCGCCTGCCGGTGATACGTTGCCGGTGCTGGCGGCGGCCGACGCCACGGTCGTGTTGGCGAGCGCGCGCGGGACGCGTCGGGTGTCATTCACTGCGTTCTATACGGGCTATCGGCGGAGTGTGCGCCATTCGGACGAGCTGATCGTGGCTTTGGAGATCCCGCCGATCCGCGGCCGCCAATGGTTCTGCAAGGTCGGCACGCGGGCCGCGCAAGCGATTTCGAAAGTGGTTCTGGCGGGCATTCTGCGGGACGCCATCGATCGGCCGGCGGTCCGATCGGGTCGCGCCGTCAGCGTTGCCGTGGGCAGCGTTGCGCCGACCGTGATTCGCGCGCGCAAGACCGAATCGGCGCTCGCGGCCGGGGCGTCGCTGGAGGAGGCACAGCAGACCTTGATGGACGAAATTGCTCCGATCGACGATATCCGCTCCACCGCCGAATATCGCCGCCGTGTCACGGCGAATCTGTTTGCGCGTTTCGTGAACGAGACGTCCGGCGGGTAGAATAGTTCTACTCCCCCGCGACCTGATCACCCCATGCGAGCCGCCGTCGTTGCGTTGGCAGATCTCGGCCGCAGTGCACGCATGCGCTATCACGCGCAGGCGCTGGCCAGCCAGGGTGTCGACGTCGATCTCGTCGGCTTCGAGGGCACGCCCTTGCCCCTGGCGATCACCAACGACGCGCGGATCCACGTCCATCGGCTGAATCCCGCGACGCTGCGGCTCCACGGCGGTTTTGCGGGGGCGACCTATGCGGTCGCCGGCCTCGTCGACGCCACGCGCCTCAGCCTTCGGTTGTGGCGGGTGCTGCGCCGGCTGCCGCGGCCGGACCTCGTCCTTGTTCAGAATCCGCCGCACGTCCCGACGGTTGCAGTCGCCTGGGTCTCGCTCCGCCGGCGGGGCGTGCGGTTCGTGATTGACTGGCACAATCTAGGCTTCACGCTGCTGCGCATGCGCCTGGGGCGCTGGAATCCGGTGGTGCGGCTCGCCCGCTGGTTCGAGCGGCGAGACGCCCGGCGTGTTGATGCCAACCTGTGCGTCTCGCGCGGGCTCGCGGCGTTTCTGGAGAGCCGGTTCCACGTGCAGCACGCCCGCGTGCTCTACGACCGGCCGGCCGCCGCGTTCACGCCGATGGACCGGGCCGAGCGCGAGCGTTTTCGTCAGGCTCTGTTCACCCGCCTGGGTATCCATGGATCGACGGTGGGCTTCATCGTCTGTCCAACGAGCTGGACCGAAGACGAGGATTTCGACCTCGCCATCGAAGCGGTGGGGTTGCTGGAAGAGCGCATCCGCGGATGGGAGGCCGCCGGAAAGGCGCGGCGGTTTCCGGATCTCGTGATCCTGGTGACGGGCGACGGACAGCGGCGCGCCGAATTCGAACGGCGATTCGCCGGCCTCCCCGCCCGGCGCATTCAACTGCGCGCCCGCTGGCTCGAGCCAGAAGACTACCCGCGCGTCGTCGGCAGCGCCGATCTCGGACTCTGTCTGCATCGTTCGTCGTCGGGTCTCGACATCCCGATGAAGGTCGCCGACCTCTTCGGTGCCGGCGTGCCGGTGTGCGCACTCGACTACGGCGCCTGCCTGGCCGAACGCGTGCGGCACGGTGACAACGGGCTGCTGTTCTCGACCTCGCGGCAGCTGGCCGACGTCCTCTTCGAGCTCTTCGAAACGTACCCGAGCGACCAGGCGTCGCTCGATCGCCTCCGCTCCGGCGCGCGCCGCTCGGCGCGGCCGACGTGGGAAGAAGCGTGGCTTCGCGACGCCCGTCCGGTACTGGTGCCGTAGCCGGGCGGCCGGGGCGCCGCGGACCAGTCGCTATAATTGGACCCGTTATCAAGAGGACGACACATGGCCACGGGCGCTTCGACTGCTGTTCAGATCGTTGACAATTTCATCGGCGGCCAGTGGGTGACCGCCCACGCGACCGATTTTTTCGACGTCCACAACCCGGCCGCCGGCGAGGTCATCGGGCGCACGCCCCTGTCGACCGCCGAAGATGTCGAGGCGGCCGTGCGGGCGGCGGCGAGCGCGTTTCCGTCGTGGCGGGACACGCCGGTCAACGCCCGGGCCCAGGTGCTGTACCGCTTCAAAGCGCTCCTCGAACAGCACTTCGAGGAGCTGGCGCGGATCGTGACCACCGAGCACGGCAAAACGCTCGACGAAGCCCGCGGCAGCGTGCGCCGGGGCATCGAATGCGTGGAGGTCGCCTGCGGGGCGCCGTCGCTGATGCAGGGGTTCGGGCTCGAAGACATTGCCGCCGGCATCGACTGCCATGTCGTGCGGCAGCCGCTCGGCGTCGTCGCCGCGATCGCCCCGTTCAACTTTCCGGCAATGGTGCCGCTCTGGTTCATGCCGATCGCCATCGTGGCCGGCAACACCTTCATCCTGAAACCATCCGAGCAGGTGCCGCTCTCGCAGCGGAAGATCGCGGAGTTCCTGCAGGCGTGCGATCTCCCGCCGGGCGTCGTCAACCTGGTGAACGGCGGGCGCGAAGTCGTCGACGCGATCTGCGATCATCCCGGCATCCGGGCGGTGTCGTTTGTCGGATCGACGCCGGTCGCCCGACACGTGTACCAGCGCGCGACGGCGGCCGGCAAGCGCGTTCAAGCGCTCGGCGGCGCCAAGAACTTCATCGTCGTCATGCCCGACGCCGACTTTGACCGGTCCATTGGTGCCATCACCGAGTCGTTCTATGGCTGCGCCGGGGAGCGCTGCCTCGCCGGCAGCATGCTCGTCCCGGTGGGCGAGGCCCATGCCGAGGCGCGTGACCGCATGGTTGACGCGGCGAGATCGCTGACGGTCGGCGACGGCATGCAGCCAGGCGTCCGGATGGGCCCCGTGATCAGCGCGACGCACCGCGAGCGCGTGCTCGGCTACATCGGTCAGGGCGTCGCAGAAGGCGGCAAGCTGCTCGTCGACGGCCGTCAGGTGCGCGTCGCCGATCGCCCCAATGGCTACTTCGTCGGTCCCACCGTGTTCGACGAGGTGTCGATGAAGATGACGATCGGCCGCGACGAGATCTTCGGGCCGGTGGCGTCGATTGCGCCGGCCAGGTCGCTCGACGAGGCGATTGCGATGATGCGCGCCCACCCGAACGCAAACGCGACCTCGATTTTCACCTCCAGCGGAAAAGCAGCGCGCGAGTTCGCCAGGCAGGCGACCGCCTCGATGGTGGGCGTCAACATCGGGGTGGCGTCGCCGATGGCGTACTTCCCGTTCGGCGGCGCCAGGGACAGCTTCTTCGGCGATCTGAAGGCGCACGGGCGGGACGG
>JBPYEE010000604.1:0-5805 GCA_051985095.1 Vicinamibacterales bacterium
GCGGTGCCCCTTGCCGGACCCGATGATCGCCGACCAGCGAGCTTCGTCATCGGTACACTCGGCGCCGTTCCTCACGGCGTTCCTCGCCGCGCGGATGTCGCTTACCCGTCTGCGTGTCGTAGAGCCGGCGGTAGACGCCGTGGCCCCGCAGGAGCTCCTCATGCGTGCCGTGTTCCACCAGTTCGGCGTCCTGAATTACGAAGATCACGTCGGCGCGTCGGATGGTGTCGAGGTCGTGCGCGATGACGATCGACGTGTGCCCCTTCATTAGTTGGCCCACCGCATCGAGGACCGCTCGCTCGGACTGCACGTCGAGCCCGGTCGTCGGCTCGTCGAGGACGAGGATGGGCGCGTTGCGAATCATCGCGCGCGCGATTGCGAGGCGCTGCCGCTGGCCGCCCGACAGCGTCTGCCCGCGCTCGCCCACCACCGTGTCGTACCCATCCGGCAACCGCTCGATGAATTCGTCTGAGTTGGCGAGCCGGGCCGCCTCGATGATCTCTCGACGCGACGCTTCGGGTTTGCCGTAGGCAATGTTGTCCGCAATCGACGCGTGGAAGAGCAACGTGTCCTGAAGCACAAAGCCGATCTGATCGCGCAGCGACTTCTGCGTGAAGCGCCGGATGTCGGTGCCATCGATGGTCACGTGACCGCTCACCGGATCGTAGAAGCGCGCGATCAGATTCACGATCGTCGTCTTCCCGGTCCCCGAAGGGCCGACGATGGCGGCGACCTGTCCCGGCTCGATGCGGAAGCAGATGTCCTGCAGGACCGGCTGCTGACCGTCGTAGCTGAAGCTGACGCGATCGAATTCGATCCGGCCGTGCAACCGCGGCGCTCGTTTCGCCCCGCGCTGATCGCGCACCTGACTCTCGATGTGCCACACCTCGGCGATCCGCTCGTAACCGACCAGCGCCTTCGACACCGTGTCGGTCATCTTCGAGAGCTCTCGCATCGGCTTGTACATCCGGCTGAGATACAGGAGGAACACCATCAGCACGCCGGCGCTGAGCTCGCCGGCGAGCGCGAGACGGCCACCGTAGCCGAGCACGAGACATGTGCCAAGAGCGACGACCACTTCCACGAGCGGTGAGAGCTTCGCTTTCAAGCTGCGCGCTCGAAGGGCGGCCTCGACGTTTCTCAGGCTTTCGGATGCGAATCGCCGCGCTTCAAAGTCTTCGCGGGCGAAGGCCTTTACCACGCGCGCTGAGCTCACGGCCTCCTCGACGACCGACGCGAGCTCGCTCGCCTGCTGCCGCACGGCGCGTGACGCCTGCTTGATCCGGCGGGTGAAGAAGTACAAGAGCATGAAGAGTACGGGCGCGATCGATAAGGCGATGAGCGTGAATCGCCAGTTGACGTAGGTCATCACGCCGATCATGCCGACGAGTGTCAGGATGTTGACGATCATGCCGAGCAGCGCAGAGGTGATGAAGTCTTGAATCGCTTCGATGTCACCGGTCACGCGGGTGATGAGGTCGCCTGTGCGCGTCCGGTCGTATTCGGACAGCGAGAGCCTCTGGATGTGGTTGTAGACAGTCCGGCGCAGATCGTGGGTCATCCACTGTCCGACGGTCGTGATCAAATATTTTTCCGCGTATGCGCTGACGGCGCCGATAGTCGCAATCGCCAGTACCGCGGTAACCGCGAAGTTGAGGATGGAGAGCCGACTCGCGCCAAACGTCCGCAGAACAAACGCCCCGAGAGGCCCTGAGAGCGGCTTCGACAGCAACACGCTGTCGATAACCACCTTCACCGGCCAGGGGTCGAGCACGTCGCTTACCGTTTCGACGAGAGCGGCGCCGAAGGCGAGCGCGAGCGCCTTCCAGTGCGGCTGCAGAAACCGGAACCATAGCGCATGGCGGGACCACGGACCTCGCGTCGCCCGCCGATGGCCTGCTGAGGATTCAGGGTGCACCATGCCTCAGCTGAGACCCTGCGCAACGTCGATGCCATGGCAGGGCACGGCCTCGCACGGCTGAGCCACCCGCGTGACGCGACTGCGCCTTTCTTAGCCGCCATCGGTCACACCGCCCATCACGATCAGTAAGAAGTGGTGAGCTTCTTGCTCTGTTTAAGACCGCTAATGGCGGGGTGAAGGTCTGTTCGGGCAGTACGTTGTTGACCGCGTCGCGTGCAGTACGTAATCAGGAGGCGCAACCGGCAAGGAGACAATCATGTTGTCCTACGCGCTGGTGTTCCTGATCGTTGGTCTGATCGCGGCCGCGCCCAGCGCAGGTGGCGTGGCGGCAGTAGCCTCTCAAATTGCGTGGGTTCTGTTCATCGTCGGTATTGTGTTGCTGCTCGTCCACATGGTTTCCGGACCCAGGTGGCCGGTCATTTGATCGAAAGACCGTAGCGCCGACCGACGCGTCAGCGTCGGTCGGTAGTGCCGCGACGCAAGGCGGAAGAACTATTCTTCTCTTCCCTTTGCCGGCACACGATTATCGACCGCGACCAACAACGCAAGAAACAGCCGTCTCACATTGAACAACCTGCATCGCAAGAAGCGAGCGACAGTCGCTCTGCCCCAACGCAACGGTCGCTCGCGACGGAAGACACGGCTACGACGTCGAAGACCGGCTCACGACGGAAATGGAACGCACACCCGATCGAGTCACAAAGCTGACGTCGAGGCAGCCTGAACCTTTCCGAGTGATTGGCGCGGTAGAGATAGCACGTTGTGCCTCAACGGTGTCGTCCATGGTCACTCGATTGCAAACCCGTTCTCAGAATAAGGAGCGGAGATCGAACGGGACCGAATCGAGTGGCGACACTCTCGGATGGCACCGTGCAGACTGTCACCAGCCAAGCGACCGCTAGCAGGCTCGCGGCATCACCCTCCAACTGCGGGATCATCGCTGCTGTCGGAGGAACGATACCTGGCGGCGGCCGCGCTCGCTGCGGCGTGGCTCGCGGTGTTCGTCGCGTTGACTGCTGCGATCCCACCGATGACCATGAAAAATGGTACCTCGACTACCTTCGTGCCACACGTAGCGACCATCGCGGATACCCATAACCTTCAACCCAGACGTAGCCGGGACCGGGCTGGGCCGGTACAACATACTGCTCGTGGTGTGGGTGGGTGGCCGATTCGTACATCGAAAGTAATTTGCGCGCCCGCCGCTGATGCGAGAATGAGGATCAGCACCGCACTGACGACCACTCGAACAGTCGGCTAAAACAGTCGGCTCACGACGGAACCTGGGCGCAACGCGCACGCCAGACCGTCGAGAGGGCCGAGGTGGTGAGCAATCGTCATGATGGGCACTTCGTGGATACGATCTCGTCCCGTTTGGCCTTGAAGGCCGCCACCCACTCGTCGATCGTGGCCGGCGGGTCGCTGCTGTTCGGCCTCCGACTGCGACGATCCACGCGCGCCACCTCAAACAGATCATGCAGCTGGCGATCACTCAGCTTGACTAACAGGTTCGCGAGGAACTGGCGGCCCGCTTCACCGATCTTGGGATCGCCTAACGTACCGGTCACCGACTGACTCAAATGACTGACGCACGCCGATTTGTCTCGCCAAATCGGTGTGTTTGACCACTGTTCGAAGTTGACGCTGCCGGTGGTCGTGCGATTGAAGAAGTTCGCCGCGCCAAAGGTCAGGCCCACGTCGTGCAACATCAGGAACGGCTTGGTGCATTCCCCGTCTTTCGATAGACCCTTCGGCAGACAGAGAAGCCGCTGCTGCACCGCCTTCGTATCAGTGTGCTGCATGAGCACAGCAAGCAGCTTGAGCGCATCCCGCTGCGCACGTGGTGCGCCACCCTCGGCTTCATCAATGACGTTCAACTCGGTCCAAAACCAGCCGGCTTTGTTATCACCAACCTTCATTTCGTGACCGGCCGGCTTCCGTTCAATCATCGCCGGATCAAACGTCTGTTCGCCGTTCACACGCTCCCGATGATCCCAAGGGTCGGCCGAACAGCCGCGACAGATCACGCGGACGGGATAGTCTCGGTCGGCGCCGAAACCGAGGGCCCATAAGAGCCGCGACGCAAGCACCTCGCCTTCGACCTTGCCGTTATCCGTTCCGTAGCGCACTTTCACAACATCGCTCGGCGTGATGGCGCACTCGAATTTGTCAGAGGTACCGGGCAGTTCGGCCTTCTCGACATAGTCGCACGTGACGAGCGCACCCGGCGGCAACGCGCCCGGACCTTGCGGCCCTGCGCGCAAGTCCATGGCAGGGATGTCGGTCGGCATCCAAATCCGGGCTCGCCGAACGAACGCGCGGCGTGTGTCCTCAGTGAGCGGCTTCGCGCGAGACGCACTCCTTTTGTGCTGCTTCGCGAGCACCGTTTGAGGCGCGAGCATCGAAGCCGTCATCATCACGGCCACTGCCACCGCCGGCACGCGCAGCTGAGTCATGTGATATGCCGGAGCAATTCGGTTGCCACCGACGGGCGCGACGCTCGATTCCGCGGTGGCGAAGAACGTACTAATCTGCACGAGGTAGTGGCGGGATGAGCTACGAGCGCCATTCTCGGGCGCTCGCAGTCGGCGCGAAGTACCGCGCAGGTTACGAGCAACTCTCGCTGAGATGTTTGACGGCCAGCACAGGTAGCTGCGGCACGGATCCACATTCGATTTCGGTCTTGCTGCGTTCTTCCGCCATGCCCTTGCTCTTGGTCTTTGTCTCGATCGCGGACAGGAGGGGCGATCGGTCAACTGCCACGGCACACTTCCGCCGGCCCGTCGAGCCATCGACCATTCGGCGTACGCGGAAGCCGTCGGGTTGTTCGGCCGCGCACGCGATGCGACGGCGCAGTGAGGCGAATCTGACGACGCGCACGGAGCGAGCCCAAGACGGGTACCGTGCTCGCGGCCGATCTGGTGGTTGTTGGCGCAGCCAATCAGCTGTCCAGCAGCTGGCTCGACGCGACCCTGCATCGCTGCCTTGAAGTGCTCGTTCGCAAACATCCAGCGCTACGAGGACACGATCGACGAGTTGCATCCTCATGGGATTGTTGCGCTGTTCGGTGGCCCCGTTGCGCACGAAGATCATGCGATACGCGCCCTCGAACCGGCGGTCAGTATTCATGACGAACTAGAGACATGCTGCGCAGCGATCATTCGCAGCGGCCTCGCAGTTCATGCTGGCATCGGCGCTAACACCCGCACGGATTGCCATCCGCCATGTCGTCGACACGCTTCTCGCGGCGTCGGCCGGGGACGGCGAGACGAACAGCGTGGCTGCAGCGCTTCGGCAGTCGGCCACATCGACGATGATCCGTCGGAGACGCCACCTACCCGTTGGCTCAACACGCTCCAGACGTACTCGCGCGATGGGAGGACACGAAGCGAGGTCGAGGTCAAATCGTCTCCGTTATCGGCGAGGCCGGCTTGGGCAAGAGCCGGTTGATTCACGAATTCAAAGAGCGGATGACGCAGAGCGGTACCCTCATGCTCGAAGGGTCGTGCTCTTCCTTCGGCGACGTCATTGCCTAGCGGCCGTTTCTTGGAGGTGCTGGAGAGTTATTTTCGGGCTGGAGGGTGTCACCAGCAAAAACCAAGGACGCCAGCAGATAAGGCATCCCACGTCCACGGACAGACACTTCGCACCATGGACAGACATCGTAGTTCAGCGAATTCGTCGTCATCCTTTTCGTGCCGCCACGCGCTTGAACACCGATCTTCCAGAAAATCGCTCGACCGCGGCCGGTCCGTTGACAGTTCTGAAAACCGACTCCACTCACGCCGTGCGGGTCGACACGCGACCGCCTGGCGCGCGACGTGACCATCGCCGATGAGGCACCGACGCGATCAGACGGACACGCGAGTAATTCTTACCAGAGC